>JAXDQG010000027.1:0-6076 GCA_034667945.1 Acidimicrobiia bacterium
AGGGCGAGCGTCGCCCGGGGAGACATCCCGACCCACACGTAGGGGTGCCGTCGGGTGGCATCGGCCAGGTCGACGAGGTACTCCTGGATGGCGGGGGCGACGTGCACACCCCGGACCGCCTGCGCCATGGCCGCCACCTTGGCCGTGGTGACGACGGCCTGCAGGTTCTCGAGGCCGTCGCTCTCGCCGTGGGTCTCGAGGATGGACATCTCGTCCTCGCGGGATGGGTAACCCATCGAGATGCGCATGAGGAACCGGTCGAGCTGGCTGTCAGGCAGCGGGTAGGTGCCCTCGTGCTCGATGGGGTTCTGGGTGGCGATGACGATGAAGGGCCGGTTGAGCTGGTGGGTGTGGCCGTCGATGGTGACTTGTACCTCGGCCATGGCCTCGAGCAGGGCCGACTGGGTCTTCGGCGAGGCCCGGTTGATCTCGTCAGCCAGGACGATGTTGGAGAACACCGGCCCGGCCCGGAAGGTGAACTCGTTGGCCCCCCGGTCGAACACGGTCACGCCGACGACGTCGGAGGGCAGCAGATCGGGCGTGAACTGGATGCGCCCGAAGGTGGTGTCCACGGATGTGGCCAGCGCCTTGGCCATGGTGGTCTTGCCCACGCCCGGTCGGTCTTCGATGAGGAGGTGCCCTTCGGAGACCAGGCAGAGCACGACCAGCTCGATCACTTCGGTCTTGCCCTGGATGATCTTGCCGACGTTGTCGACGATGGACCGGAACAGGTCGGCGAACGTCGCCACCTGGCGTCGAGCCGTCTGCTGCCCGTTGGCGTCGACACCCGGTGGCTGCTCCATGGGCTGGTCGGTCTCCCTCGTCGATCTGCACCGGGCTCCAGGCACCCGGAACGTCCGGCTGCGGTCGCCAGAATACTTCGCTTCGCAACCAAGGGAGCCCGGTAACCGCCCGGCCCAAGGCTATCGGGACGGTTCGTTCCGGCCTGTACCGTCTCGTGGTGAATGCGCACCGTTCTCGCTGTCGACATCGGGGGAACCAAGCTCGAGGCCGGCTTGGTGGATCGACGGGGCAAGCTGCTGACCCGGGCTCGCACGCCGACCCCGGTGAGCACCGATCCCGAGGTCGTCCTCGAGGCGCTGGCGGACGTCGTCGAGCGGGCCCGGCAGGCGGCGCAGGGGTCTGACTTTCCGCTGGAAGCGGTGGGCGTGGGCTGCGGAGGGCCGATGACGAGGGGCGGTGAGCGGGTGTCGCCGCTGCACATCCCGGCCTGGCGCGACTTCCCTCTGGGGGCCCGATTGGCCGATCGAGTCGGGGTGAGCGCCTTCGTGGACAACGACGCCAAGGCCCTGGCCCGGGGCGAAGGCTGGGTAGGGGCCGCGGCCGGATGCAATGACTTCCTGGCCATGGTGGTATCGACCGGCGTCGGTGGCGGGATCGTGTTGGACGGCCGGCTGCTCGACGGCGCCGGCGGCAACGCAGGCCATGTCGGCCACATCGTTGTGGAGCCCGACGGCCTGGTATGTGCCTGTGGTGCGCAGGGCTGCCTCGAGGCTTACGCCAGCGGGCCGTCGATCGCCCGTTGGTCGGGGCAGGCGCCCGAGGAGGCGGCACCGGAGGTGGTCCGGGAGGTCGGAACCCTGGTCGGCCGGGCGATCGCCTCAGTTGTGCACCTCCTCGACCTTCGGCTGGCGGTCATCGCCGGTTCGGTGGCGCTGGGCTTCGGCGAGCCATTCTTCCGCGCCGCACAGGCCGAGCTGGACGCTCGGGCCCGGCTGGCCTTCGCCCACGGCGCTCGCGTGGTCCCCGCCGGGCTCGGCCCGGATGGCCCGCTGGTCGGCGCGGCTGCCGTCGGCTGGGTGGGCGCGGGCGTTCCGCTTTGAGCAGATTTACGCTTCGCCGCGTGCACCTTCTGCGCCGAACAGCTGGCCCCGACCAGCGGTCCGACAGGCAGCGGGGCAAGCCACCCTGGCTGACTGTCGGCTGGCTCGGCCGCGTGGTCGTCCTGCTGGCGCGCCGCCCTGCGCTCTGGTCGGTGGCCGTTCGGCAGCTCTTCCAACTGGCAGCTCGGGACTGGTGGCGGCGAGCGCCGTTCCTGCCGCTGCCCGCGCCCGACTATCTCCGCTTCCGGTTGCAAACGATGTACGGCGGGAGCGACCATGCTCCGGAACCCCAGGATCTCGTTCGGTGGTTGGCGTGGTGCCGCAGCCAAAAGGCCAACTGCTGAAGGGGTCGAAGGGTACCCTTGCAGCCCATGAGCCGGGCGCTTGTCCTCAACGCCTCGTACGAACCCCTCGGGGTCGTGACGAGCCGTCGGGCGGTGGTCCTCGTTCTGGCCGACAAAGCCGACGTCATTCACGACAGTGGACATCTGATGCGGTCGGAGCATCTGCAGGCCCAGGTGCCCTCGGTCATCCGTCTCCGCTACATGGTCAAGGTGCCTTACCAGCGCCGCGTCAATCTTTCGCGCCGGGCGGTCCTGTTCCGCGACGGCAGCCGCTGTCAGTACTGCGGACGTGACGCCGACTCCATCGATCATGTCGTGCCCCGCAGCCGGGGCGGCATGCACGCCTGGGACAACGTCGTCGCCGCCTGCCGGCGCTGCAACCTGACCAAGGGCAACCGCCTGCTCCACGAGACGACCATGATCCTGCGGCGGACGCCCATGGCGCCCAAGCAGCTGTCGTGGCTGCTGGTGGCGCTGGAGCGCGTGCCGGAGCACTGGAAGCCCTACATCGACGAGCAGCTGCTGTCGGCGTGACTGATCCGCTCGATCCTGCCGGGGTGGCGCGCGTCCGCCTCTGGCTGGTCGAGGCTGCGTTGTTGGTGCCCTTCGCCGCCAGCCACGGTACCGAGACCCAGCGCTGTTCGACGTTGGTCGAGGTGGCCTTGGCGTCGGGCGCGACGGGCTGGGGAGAGTGCCCGGCGCTGTCCCGGCCGACCTACACGCACGAGTACGCCGCGGGCGCGTGGCGGTTGCTGGTCGACGAGCTCGTCCCCGCGGTGCTGGCCGGTCGCGGCGGGGAGATCCGCGGCCATCCCATGGCTCGTTCGGCGGTCGCGGCCGCGCTGTGGGATGCCCGCCTGCGAGAGCAGGGGCGATCGCTGGCCGACCGGGTGGCGCCGGGGAGACTTCGCCGCGTGCCTCGCGGCGCCGTCATCGGGCGACAGCGGGTGCCCGAGGCGACGATCGCCGCCGTGGCCGCCGCGCTCGAGGGTGGAGTGGAGCTGGTCAAGCTCAAGGTCGGCAGCCCGCATGACCGCCAGGCCCTGGTGGCGGTGCGGCGAGCGTTTCCCGATGTGCAGCTGGCGGCGGATGCCAACGGGGCCTTTTCGGCAGTTCCCCTCGAGGAGCTGCGGTGGATCGATGACCTTCACCTGGCGTACTTGGAGCAACCCCTCGCGCCGGGCGACCTGGTGGGCCATGCGAGGCTGGCGCGGGCACTGGCCACGCCGGTGGCACTCGACGAGTCGATCGACGACCTGGACGACCTGGCGACCGCTCTGGAGCTGGGCGCCATCGAGGTGCTGAACGTCAAGGCTGCTCGGCTCGGTGGTCCCCATGAGGCCATCGCGGTCATCGACGCTTGCGCCGAAGCGGGTGTTCCGGCCTTCGTCGGCGGGATGCTGGAGCTGGGCGTGGGCCGGGCCCTCGGCGCGGCGTTGGCGCTGCGAGGAGGCTGCACGCTGCCGACCGATCTGGGTCCGTCCTCGGCCTATGTGGCCGAGGACGTGTCCGATCCCGTGGTGGTCGATGCGCAGGGTCGGCTGGTGGTGCCGGGCGGGCCGGGCATCGGCGTCGAGGTGCACCTGCAGCGACTGGCGGCGATGTCCTCAGAGGTGGTCGAGTTGCGGCCGTGACCGGGTCATGGCTGGTGGAGCGCTCCACCGGCTCGGCCGGCGCCTTCCATGCCCGGCTCCCGCCTGAACCCGCCTGCCGTCGGGTGTGGGTTTTCAGGGTCACCGCCAGCGCTTTGGCCATGGGGAGCGCTCAGCCGCTGTCGGATATCGACGACATCTCGGCGGAACGGGCGGGCATCGAGGTGATTCGGCGCCGCAGCGGTGGGGGAGCGGTGCTGCTCCAGCCGGATGCGGTGGCCTGGATCGACGTGATCGTGCCGCGTGGCGATCCGTTGTGGGACGACGATGTCACTCGCTCCAGCTGGTGGCTGGGCGATACCTGGTCGCGGGTGGTTCGCAGCTTCGGTTTGGATGCCCGGGTCCACCGGGGGCGGCTCGAGCGGGCGCCCTGGTCCGAACGGGTGTGCTTCGCCGGGCTGGGGTCGGGGGAGGTTTCGGTCGATGGCCAGAAGGTGGTGGGCATCTCTCAGCGGCGGACGCGGACGCAGGCGCGTTTCCAGTGCGCCGCGCTGCTGCAGTGGAAACCGGAGCAGCTGGTGGGGTTGCTGCGGCTGAGCGAGGCCGAGCGGGCGCAATGCCTGGCAGACGTCGCCGGGTGTGCCGGGGGGCTGGTGGCTTTGTCGGGCCCCGAGCAGGCGGCATCGGTGGCCGAGGTGGAGGAGCGCTTGCTGGCCGAACTGCCCTGAGTCGCGTCCTGTGGCGGCGCCGCCCCGGTTCGGCTCGCGTGCCTGGATGCGCCCGTGGCCGTGGCGTCGGTGCCGGATGGGAGGGGTGGCGGCGGCGGATGGGAGCGGGTGGCGGCGGCGCGTGGGCGTTTCGGCGGCGTGTGGGCGTTTCGGCGGCGCGTGGGCGTTTCGGCGGCGCGTGGGCGTTTCGGCGGGGACGACACGCTGGCGCCCGGTCAGCTGAGGGCAGCGGCGTAGTTGACGATTGACGTGGCGGCCCGCGGCCCGGGCGCAGACCGGCCCGATACCCCTGCAGCTTGGTCGTGACCCCCGATCCGGTTTCGTCACCGGAGCAAGGGCAAGTCGCCGCGACGTGCGCTCCCAGCGTTCTTGACCAGCGACGATGCCGGCTGCGAACGCTCAGTGCAGCGTAAGGAGCGCGACGCGTGAGATCCCCTGGCGGAGGGTTCCCGTGCTCTGAAGCTCTTCGACTGATTGAAAGCTCTTCGACTGGAACGGATCGCAGCAGCCGCTTCTGACCACCACAGCGGTTCGGGCGCCGACCGCTGAGCCACCTCGCCGACTCGCGGCGTTTTTGGCGCGATGGGGGCCAATGTGGTTGCAGATGGGGGGAAGTGGAGTATGGTGGGACTCCGTGGAGAGCCGGGGCGGTCGTGTGGAGAGCACGGCCACGGTGACCCACAGGAGTGAGGTCCGTGTCACGTGTTCGTCGGGACGTTCGAGCACTCGCTCGACGAGAAGGGGCGACTGGTGCTCCCTTCGGCGTTCCGCGGACGGTTGGCCGCTGGGGCGTACCTCACCCCCTACGAGACCTGTTTGGCCCTGTGGGCGCCCGAGGATTTCGGAGGCTTCGTGGAGCGCTTGACCGAGAAGGTGCGAACCGGCGAGGCCAAGCCCAACGCCATGCGCGTCTTCACGGCCAACGCCGCCGAGGTCAAGCCCGACAGCCAGGGGCGCATCCTCGTGGCCCCGCGGCTCCGCGACTACGCCGGCCTCCTGGGCGAGGTGACGCTCACCGGCGCCCTGGACCACATCGAGCTGTGGCAACCGGCTCGTTGGAACGAGGTCAGCGCCCTCGGCGAGGGAGACCTGACCAACGCAGTAGCCAACCTCGGCATCTTCTGACCGCTGCCCGGCGGCACCCCCGAACCACGAGCCCCGACACGATCGAGACGAGAAGGGAGAGGAGACGAGACGACGAGCGACGAACCCCTACCACGGTGAGGGATCGCCCATCCGCTGCCTTCCGGCCGGCGAGATGGAAGGCCCCCAACTCCGCCCGCTTTGCCATCTTTGCCCAGTCGGACCCGACATCCCGGCGGGCGCAGTTGGCCGGAGGGCTGCCGATGGGCGATCCCCGCACCGGTCCGCCACCACCGTCCGGCCAACCTCCGGTGAGCGACATCGCCGGCGACGAGGCCGGGGAACCAACCGGCGACCAGCCCGGGGAGCGGCGGCCGGCCTTCCCCCACCAGCCGGTGATGGTCGAGGAGGTGGTCGAGCTGTTCGGGCCGGTCCCACCCGGGACGGTGGTCGACGCCACCGTCGGCGGTGGCGGCCACGCCGAG
>JAXDQG010000028.1:0-4860 GCA_034667945.1 Acidimicrobiia bacterium
GCCCGATCAGGCTGAACACGTCGCCCTCCTTGCCGTCCTCGCGCACCAGCGTGGCCGTCAGGCCGAGGCGGCGGCGGGCCTGCAGGTCGGCCGTGAACCGGAACATCGGCGCGGGCAGCAGATGCACCTCGTCGTAGATGATCAGGCCCCAGTCGCGGGCGTCGAAGAGCGACAGGTGCGGCCAGACTCCTCCGCGGCGGGTGGTGAGCACCTGGTACGTGGCGATCGTCACAGGACGGATCTCCTTGCGCTCGCCCGAGTACTCGCCGATCTCGTCCGCGGTCAGCGAGGTGCGGGCCAGCAGCTCGGCTCGCCACTGACGAGCGGCCACCGTGCTGGTGACCAGGATGAGGGTCATCGCCGAGGCCTGCGCCATCGCCGCCATGCCGACGAGGGTCTTCCCGGCCCCGCACGGCAGCACAACCACCCCGGAACCGGCGGACGAGAACCCGTCCACCGCCCGCCGCTGGTAATCGCGAAGGGCGAACCCCTTGGCCTCGCACAGCTCGATGCGGTACGGGGCGCCGTTGACGTAGGAGGCTTGGTCGTCGGCCGGCCAGCCCACCTTCAACAGCGCCTGCTTGAGCCGTCCCCGCTCGGTGGCGTGCACCACGACCGTGTCGTCGTCGATCCGCACTCCGAGCAGCGGCGCGATCTTCTTCGAGCGCACGACCTCTTCGAGCACCACCCTGTCCTCGGCCCGCAGCACCAGGCCGTGCACCGGGTGATCCATCAGCACGAGCCGCCCGTAGCGGTCCATCACCTCGGTGACGTCGAGCAGCAGGGCGTGGGGGATGGGGTAGCGGGTGTGGTGGAGGAGGGCGTCGACGACCTGCTCGGCGTCGAGTCCGGCCGCTCTGGCGTTCCACAACCCGAGCGGTGAGAGGCGGTAGGTGTGGACGTGTTCGGGGGAGCGCTCGAGCTCGGCAAAGGGGGCAATGGCGGCCCGACATTCCTCCGCCTGGGGATGGGCCACCTCGAGCAGGAGCGTCTTGTCGGTCTGTACCACCAACGGTCCGTCGGTCATCGTCCCATCTCTCCGTCGTCGTGGATGAGCCCTCCGACCTCGATGCCCAGGATCTCGTCGAAGGGGATGTCGTGCATCTCCCGGCACTCGGCGCAATAGAGGACCAGCAGGTCCCGACTGATGCTCACCGGCCTGCCCACGATCTCTACCAACATGTCGTCGAGATCCTGCACGATGACGGTCACCGCCCGGCCCTCCCGGCGGGCAAGTGCAACCATCCCGGGGAAGCTCCGGGGGCTGGCGGTTGACGGGGCCGGGCCATCGTCGAACGGCCCGGGGCCGATGTCGTCGGGAAGGCGGTCCCCGTAGGGGTGTTCGACGTGGGGGAACATGCTGCCGTCGTGGACCGGCGAGAAGTCCCGGGCGAACTCTTCCGCCCAATCGTCGTCCACCCTTTGCCGCTGTTGGTGGGAGGCGAGGTCGGTGGACTTGGGCGGTTGCGCCCCGCTCGGCGCGGCCCGCAGAGATGCGATCATGGCGTCAGCCCGGACCCCGACCGGCTGTTGCTGCTCGCCGCCCCTGGGGCCGGTCTTGGCGGTCACCTGGTCCCGATCGGGCGGCGTCCACGTGGGACCGGCCAGCAGGTGACCGAGCGGGACCCGGTGCTGTTTCAGCGGTCGGGCCACGACCAGCTGACCGTCGGTGTCTTCCTCGGCGGGGAGGTAGCCGGCGGCCCGCAGCCCGGTCAAGAGGGCCTCGGTCGATGCGCTGGAGACGGCCACGGTGGGCGCGATGGCCCGCAGTCCCAGCTTGGCGAGGCGACGATGGCGGACCAGCTCGGTGAGCAGCGCCTCGTCGTCGCACCGCAGGTATGAGGTGGCCGGTCCGACGCGGGCTCGCCCATACCGCCGTCCCACATCCTCGATCAGGACCCTCAGCGTTTGAGGCACCTCGTTGGGACTGTGCTCCTGGAGGAACGTGAGGATCTCCGAGGGCGCGGCCCCGCTGGCGATGGCACGCCCCAGCCTGGCCGGGCTGAACCGGTAGACCGTCGCCGAACCACGGGACTCGACCTCCGCCAGGCGCCCCAAGCGACCGGCCAAGGACGGGTCGAGCGCACCCATCGCCAGCGCGGTGAGGTCGGCCTGCAGGATGACCTGGTCGTGCGGTTGCGGCATGCCGATGACCAAGGCCTCCCGGGCGGCGTCGAACTCGCCGGAGAGCTCCAGGCGGGCGGCCGGTACCAGCGCGTCCAGGACCAGGGCGCCGATGAACCGGGCCTCGTGCACGAACCATTGCACGGTGAGCTGGGGGTCTACGGGGGCGCCGGCCCAGCGGTGCGGTGCCAACCACACGAGCCGGTCGCCGAGCGAAACGGGCTCGATGGCGTGGTTCGCCGGCGTCTCCAGCAGGGCCCGTAGCACGGCCCGACGCTGCGGCGGAGCATCGAAGCCGGCGGTCAGGTGGCTGAGAGGCGGTACTTGCTTGTCCGCGTCGTCTCGGGACCCTGCGGCCCGCGGATACGCCCGGGCGATGCTCCACGTACGGAACACGTGCAACCAGCGATCGGCCGGCTCGAGCTCGAGCCACGACTCGAAGAGGTTGCTGGGGCGGAGAGGGTTGGCGAAGCGGTCGAGCAGGCCGGCTGCGGCGGCCACCTCGATGAGCATGCCGGCGTCGCGCTCGCCCAGCTGGGTCAGCGTGGCGATGCGCTTGACAACCCGGACTCCGACCCCGCCGGCTTTGAGCGCCGGGGGCGGGTCCGCGGCCAGGTCGTGCAGCATGCGAACCAGCAGGTCGAGCAGGCGGGAGGCGGCTTGTCCCCCTTCGTTGATGAGGTCGACCGCCGGATCAAGCGGTGTGGCGACCAGTGGCGGGCACTCCGGGGTGATGCCCGGGAACAGGATGCCGCCGCGCAGGGCCAGCGTCACCTCAGCCACGAGCTCGGCGGCGCCCCAGCTGGTTTCGACGAGAAGCCCGCGGTCGAGCAGCCAGCGCACCGGATCCAGCGGGCCGTGGGGGTCGGCGCGAAGGCCGAAGCGGGTCGGGTCGTAGGTGGCGATCGTGTAGAGGCCGGCGTCGTCGAGCCGGATGAGCAGCTCCCTGACCTCGGACGGTGCCTGGGCGAGATAGCTCGCCAGCCGGTTGAAGTCGCCGAGCCGCTCGGTGATGGCCCCCACGATCTCGGGCTTGCGCAGGCGTCGTCCTCCGGGTGCGGGTTCGATGCCGTGATGACGAGCGATGGTGGACAGGACGTCGACGGTGTGAATGGGAAGCAGCCGCTCGGCGGGTGCGCCGATGCCGGCCGCTCCGCCTGCGCGGTTGACGATGTCGCCCACCAGCTTGACCTGCGGGGGGTCATAGGAGAGCAGGGCGAGGTCGTGCAGGCGGCGCAGGCCCGCCTCGACCTGGTCGCGCCGGACGGTCGGGCCGGCCAGTGTGGTCACGTCGTCGACGGTGGCCGCCCGTCCGGCCAGGGCGACCAGCTCGATCAGGTGGTGGCTGAAAAGGTCCAGGTCCGCCAGGGCGCGGGCTTGGGAGCTCCAGGCGGCGGCCCGGCCGGCCAGCTGTTCAAAGGTGGGGGCGGGGCGGTCGAGAAGGTCGGGCCGGGCGAGCAGGAGCTGGGCAAGGCGTTCGTCGTCGAGCTCCCGAAGCTGCTGAGCGAGTCCCATGACGGACGGTCCTCCTGGCGACGGCTCTGGGGCGAGCGTACTGCCATGGAATGGCATGGCTGTAACTTGCGGCTCCTTTGGCGGGGCGCTGTGGCGACTTGACCGATTGGAAGCATCACTCTGCGTAGTCGACCGCCGCCTGTGTGACGCCAAACACCTCCCACTCCATCGAATTCGACCGCGGCTGTATCCAGCGAATCGACGTCGAATCGATGCGTACGCACCGAAAACCGGGTTCCGGGCCGGTTGTGTCCGATTTCCCACGCGCGGCCGGACGAACACGGTGAGTGGTCGTCGTCGAAAGCGTACGAGCCCGTCGGCAGGCGAAGCTTCCCGTCGCTCAGGCCCCCGCCACCGCTGGCCGGGCCGTTAGCGGCACGGCCGCCACCGGTAGACGCGGCGGCCGCAACAGCGACACCAGCACCAACGCGCCGATGTTGGCCGCCCCGCAGAGCACAAAAGCCGCCCGGTAGCTGTTGGTGGCGTCGTAGAGCGCCGCCGCCACGAACGGCCCGATGGCCGCCAGCGAGCCGGCTCCGGCGAAGATCATGCCGACGATCGTTCCGGCAGACACCCGGCCGAACTGGTCACCGACCAATGCCGGGAACAGCGTCACCGACCCGCCGTAGGAGAACCCGAACAGCACAGCCGAGGGGTACAGCAACCCCAGGTTGTGGGCCGACGCGAACCCCACGAAGGCCACCACTTGCAACAGCAACATCAACGCCAGGGTGTTCTTTCGACCGATGTGGTCCGACACCGGACCTGCACCGAGCCGCCCGACCACACCGCCGAACCCGATGGCGGACAGCAGCAGGGACGCCGCCACTGAGTGGTACCCCATGTCCTTGGCGAAGGCCACCAGGTGGGCGAACGGCACGAACACCGCCAGCCACGTCAACGCGAAGAGGCTGAACAAGCACCAGAACGTCCCGGTGCGGCGGGCCTGGGCCGGCGTGAAGCTGTCCTCGTCCGCCACCGCGGTGGCCGTGGCCACCGGCGGATGGTCGGCCCCGTCGGGATGCAGACCCAGCCGCTCGGGGTCCCTCACCAGGAAACGCGAGCAGATCAACAGCAGCACGGTCCCGCACAGGCCCATCAGCGGCAAGGTGGACCGCCAGCCCAGGAGGCCGATCAGTGCGGCCGCCAGCGGTGGCGCGACGAGGTTGCCCACAGACCCCCCGGAGGAGGCAATGCCGACAGCCAACCCTCGTCGACGGA
>JAXDQG010000029.1:0-3398 GCA_034667945.1 Acidimicrobiia bacterium
AGCAGCAGCAAAGGAGCGAGTGTGGCTGCGGCGGTGAGATTCATGGCCGTCATGTACTCGATCGTGCCGATGCTGGAACGGGCCCTTTTGGTGATGAAGAGATACACGACCCAGGCCATCATTGAACCGATTGCCAGCAGAGGACCTCGCAGCGAGGTACTTGCGTCGCGGTAACCCGGAGCGACGAAGAGGGCGACTCCGCCGATCGCCCCTGCCGCGCACGTGACCCCAAGGAGCGTGGGCTTTTCGTGGAGAAATCGGATGGCAATCGGCATGGCCAAAACTGGCGTCAGCGCGGCAATGATGGTGGCGATACCGACCGAGGTGTAGCGAAGCGCTTCAAAGAACATCACCGCGGTCAGGCCGAAAATTGCCCCGGCAGGCGCCGCTTGGCGGATCGCCGACCATCGCAACCGCTGCCGCTGAGCGACCATCACCGCGCCGAACAGGGCTGCCACGATCACCACACGCCAGAAGGTGAGCGGCAAGCCCCTCACATCGGCCTTGACGGCGATCACGCCAGCGGTCGACCAGCAGATGGTCGCAGCCACTACCGCACCGACGCCGACGCCCCCGTGCAGCCGCTCGTTCAGCGATCGGACCGCGGCAGGGTAGACGGCAACGTCGGACATGGCGGCACTGTACCGAGAGCCGCCGACGCGGGTCGGTCGAACCAGAGCTTGGGCAGATGGGGCGGATTTCGTGCGACGTTACTGACGCAAGAGGCTCAGGCGTCACAGAGATTCAGCTGGGCAGGCTTTCAGTAGCTCGGCTTGGTGACGTGCGGGGTCAGCTGCAACTCGTGGGTCCAGACGGAACGGTCCTGGGTGTGCAGATAGAAGAAGGCCTCAGCGATCTTCTCCGGATTCATGACCGTCTCGGGACGCTTCTGGGCGATCGGCAAGGCTCGGGTGCCGGGCGAGTCGATGAGACCGTCGATCACGATGTTGGCCACGTGGACTCCGTGCTCGGAGTACTCCTCGGTCAGCACCTGGGCCAGAGTTCGCATCATGACCCGGGGGTAATACAGCGACTGCCCGGTGTAGCGCTTGCGTCCGCGCAGGGACGCGGCATTGTTCGAGATCAGAAAGGATCCTTGGCCGGCTCGACGCATAGCGGGGAGGGCCTCTTTGGCCACGAGGAAGGGACCGCGGCTAGCGATGTGCTGCGCGGTGTCGAACAGCTCGGTGGGGATGTACTCGAGCAGCTCCTTGTCGGGTGGGAGGTCTCGCCCTTCGAGGTAACCGGCGTTGTACACCACCACGTTGGGATCTCCGGCGTCACGGCGGATGCGCTCGAACGCGGCCGAGACCGACTCCTCTGAGACCAGGTCCAACTCGACGATCATGCTGTCGCCGCCCTGCTCACGTATGGCCGCCTCGAGCGCGGCAGCATTTTTTGCGGCCCGGGTGGTCAGCACGACGAAGAAACCTTCCGCCGCGAACTTCTGCGCCACCGCGCCACCGATGCCCCAGCGGATCCCAAGTGGGAGATCGCTGTCATCGAGCTCGATGCCGTGCGCCAGCTTCGTGTTCCGTCCGTCGGCCTGCCACTTCGAGGTTGCGCCGACGACCACCGCAACGGGTTTCCCTGCCGTCCCCATACGGCGCACCGTACCTTCGCCATGACACGCCATGTGGGGGCCGCGGTCCGGCCGGTGCCTTCCGCCCGGCTCGCATCATCAGTGCGGGCAGCGGGTATCAAAGCGAGGTGCCCGAGCGTGGAGACCGTGGCGACGATTCCCAGACGTTCGACGAGGAGAACGCCCGCGGCCTCGCCGAGCCTGAGACGTTGGTCGACGGAGCAGACGACATGGAGGATGAGGCCGACTTGGGATCACGTCTGTCGATGGCCGCATCCGACCCTCCCTCATCATGGGCTGGACCGGATGTACCGCCTGAGAACAAGCCGCGCTAGAGCCGGGCGGCGCTTCGGCTTCACCGCGTCGCCACTATCCGGCAGACGGCTCATCCCCGATGAGATGATCGAGGCCGGTGATCCGCAAAACAGCCCGTATACCGTCACCGGGATTTATCACCGTGAGCGCCATCCAACGCTGCTGAAGTTGGACTAGCCCATAGACGCCAGAGCTGTCGATGAACGTCACATCGGCGAGGTCCAATACCAGGCGGCGGGACCGCGTCTCGAGGTCTCCGGCGAGCGACAACAAAACCGTCAGGCAGGCGTTGTCGAGCTCACCACCCAGGCCGACCCACACGGTGCCATCCGAACGGATCACCTCTGCGGTACAGCGGATAGCCATGAAGGTCACCACTTCTGGGTGCGAGGACTGCGGCGCGGCGTGGCTGCGGGGCACATTTCATGTCGGGCACGACAGGTTGTCAACGGCACAGCGCTGTTCAAGACAGACCTGTCTCCGTGTTCAGCTCGCTCGACTGCCACTCATGGCAGTACGCGTCCCCGGCAAGGAGTTCAGATCTCGTCCAGCCAGGCATCGAGCCCGGAGACGCGAAGCACCCTTTCCACGATGGCACTGCCATCCACGCATCGGAACTTATTGGCAGACACCGCAACGATGTTGAACGCTCGAAGTCCCGTGCTTCCGAGAAACGTCAGTCCTGAGATGTCGAACACGACGGTGCCGTGCCCGTTCCAGGAGTGGGTCGCGAGTGCGACGATCTCGTCGACATTCGTGATATCGATTTCACCTGCGATCACCACTTCGAACGGATCGGGGTGATCACGGATATCCACCGCGAGGAACGAAGCCTCTTCATGCTGCACGGGGCCTCCAGCACGAGGCGCCTGAGCCGGGAGGACCAAGTTGCTCTAGTCAGCGGACCGGCAGATGCCCGAGACATTACACGCGGAAAAAGCTGGCGGCCCCACCGGCGCCGACCACAAAACCGCCTCACCGGCGACACGACAGGGACAGACGCCGCGATCCCCAGCCATTTCAACCACGTCACCACTGGGAACTCACAGCCCGCGGCAGTCGCCCTACCGGCCACTCCGTCATCGCGGTGACGGATTCTGGCCTCCGCTTCATCGCTGACTTTGCCAGCGTCGGCCCGTCTACCCGCATAGTTACTAGGGCCGTCGCGGATGGGTCCAGGAACCCTGTCTGCACCAGTTCACCGAGGAGCACTCATGCGGATCATCGTCATCGACTTCATCAGCCTCGACGGCGTTGTACAGGCCCCGGGCGGGGCTGAGGAGGACACCGAAGGCGGATTCGAGCACGGCGGCTGGTCCAACGCCTACTTCGACCCCGAAGCCATGGGGCCGGTGATCGGTGAGGTGATGGGCCGAAGCGATGCCCTGCTGTTCGGCCGCCGGACGTGGCAGGTCATGGCGGCGGCGTGGCCGGAGCGCGCCGGCGACCCCTTTGCCGACCAGATGAACGCCATTCAGAAGTACGTGGCCTCCCGCACCCT
>JAXDQG010000030.1:0-3803 GCA_034667945.1 Acidimicrobiia bacterium
GAGACCAACACGTCGTCGTCGGAGATCGTGGCCACCTCGATCATGGCGTCATGGTTGGCGCAGATCGTGCGGTGCGGCAGCATCACGCCCTTGGGCTCCGATGTCGACCCGGAGGTGAACTGCAGGACCGCCAGGTCGTCCGGGCGGATGCGGGGGCGACGCAAGGGCGGGACCGTGCCAGTGGTGGACTCGGCGATCAATTCCTGCAGCAGTTGCACGGGCGGATCGGCGGGCTGAGGGTCACCTACGAACGGGGCCAGATCGGCATCGACCAGCAGCAAGGCGGCATCGGCGTTGGCCACTCTCACCCGCGTCTGGGCAGTGAACTCCTCGAGGGAGGCCAGTCGCATGGGCATCGGCAGCACGACGAGCGTGCCTCCGGCCAGCCAGACCGCCTGCATGGCAGTGACCAGCGCCCGGCTGGTGGGAGCCAGCACCGCCACGTGATCACCGGGTCGCATGCCCCGCGCCTGCAGCACCGCTGCGACATCCAGCGCCTCGTGGTGGAGCTGGCCCCAGGGCACCTGATCCTTTGCGCCGCCGACGACGAACGTGACGGACCCGGTGGTCGTGGCCGCCCGTTCGATGCGAGAGACAAGCGTGTGCACGACGCATCAGACCAAGAGACCATCGACAGGGTTACGCGCAATTGGCCGGCGGGTTGACAAGAAAGTCGGCGGGCACCGCTCCCCGAGGGCGACCCAGCGGATGTGCAGGCACCCCGACCACGGCTTATGTGGGTATCCCGCTGACGGTTCCTTTCGTCGAGGGACCGGTTGTGATGCCGCGTTACCGGCTCGGAGTGGGCCGCTGGTGAAGCCGTTCGTTCCTGCTTCACAGCCACCGCTACCGTTGGCTCCCATGACCGAGGCGTCCTCCCGAAACGGTGCGGACCAGCCGACCCATCGCTATACGGCCGAGTTGGCCCAACGTATCGAGACCGCTTGGCAGGCTCGTTGGGACGCCGAGGGAACGTTCGACGCCCCCAACCCGGCCGGTGCCCTCAGCGACGGGTTCGAGGCCGTAGCCGATCGTCCCCACCTGTTCGTGATGGACATGTTCCCCTATCCGTCTGGAGCGGGGCTGCACGTGGGCCATCCGCTGGGCTACATCGGCACCGACGTGTACGCCCGATTCAAGCGGATGTGCGGCTTCAACGTGCTGTACACGCTGGGCTACGACGCCTTCGGGCTCCCTGCCGAGCAGCATGCGATCGCAACGGGTGTGCATCCCCGGGTCAACACCGAGCAGAACGTGGCCAACATGCGTCGGCAGCTGCATCGACTGGGCCTCAGCCACGACCGCCGGCGCAGCATCGCCACCACGGACGAGGACTACTACCGCTGGACGCAGTGGATCTTCCTGCAGATCTTCAACTCCTGGTACGACAGCGAGTCCGGCCGCGCCCGACCCATCTCGGAGCTCGAGGCCCAGTTCGCCTCGGCTGAGCGTGCCACGCCGAACGGCATGCCCTGGGCCGAGATGTCCTCGGTGCAGCGGCGGGAGTTGATCGACCAGCATCGCCTGGCCTACCTGTCCGAGGCTCCCGTCAACTGGTGCCCCGGGCTCGGGACCATCCTGGCCAACGAGGAAGTCACCGCCGAAGGGCGCTCGGACATCGGCAACTATCCGGTATTCAAGCGGAACATGCGCCAGTGGGTGATGCGCATCACCAGCTACGCCGACCGGTTGCTGGACGACCTCGACCGTCTCGATTGGCCCGAGCCGATCAAGATCATGCAGCGCAATTGGATCGGCCGGTCCGAAGGCGCCCGGGTCCGTTTCCCCTCCCCCGCCGGTGCCATCGAGGTGTTCACCACCCGGCCCGACACGCTCTTCGGTGCCACGTTCATGGTCCTGGCGCCGGAGCATCCGCTGGTCAAGGAACTGACCAGCGAGCGCCAGCGCGATGAGGTGCAGGCCTACGTTCGCCAGGCGGTGAGTCGCACGGAGGTGCAGCGCCAGGAAGAAGGTCGCGACAAAACCGGCGTCTACCTGGGCACGCAAGCGACAAATCCCACCACGGGGCAGCCGATACCGATCTGGGTCGCCGACTACGTGCTGATGGGTTACGGCACAGGCGCCATCATGGCCGTGCCCTCCGGCGACCAGCGTGACTTCGAGTTCGCCCGTCGCTTCGGCCTGCCCATCGTGGCCACGCAGATGCCGCCCGACGACTGGTTCGAGCGCCATGGCATCGCACCCACCGTGCACTGCGACACCTGGCCGGAGGCGTATATCGGCGAAGGCCGCTACGTGAACTCGGCCAACGAGTCGGTCTCGCTCGACGGCGACCGCACGGTCAGCGAGGCCAAGGCCATCATCAACCAGTGGCTCGAGCAGCACGGCCACGGGATGGGCACGGTCACGTACAAGCTGCGCGACTGGTTGTTCTCCCGCCAGCGCTACTGGGGCGAGCCGTTCCCGATCGTCTACGACGAGACGGGGCTGCCCATCGCCCTTCCCGAGTCGCAGCTGCCGGTCACGCTGCCCGACCTCGAAGACTTCAAGCCGCAGGCCCTCGAACCTGACGACGATCGGACCGATCCGATTCCGCCGCTGGCTCGCGCCACGCAGTGGGTCGAGGCCGAGCTCGACCTGGGCGACGGTCCCCGCCATTACCGGCGTGAGATCAACGTGATGCCGCAGTGGGCCGGATCGTGCTGGTACGAGCTGCGCTACATCGACCCGGTTGATGACCAAGCCGTGGTGGACCCCGTCAACGAGCGCTACTGGATGGGTCCGCGCCAACCCGGCGATACGGGCGGTGTCGATCTCTATGTCGGGGGTGTGGAGCACGCGGTGCTGCACCTCCTGTACGCCCGCTTCTGGCACAAGGTCCTCTACGACCTGGGCCATGTGTCGTCGGAGGAGCCCTTCCACCGGCTGTTCAACCAGGGCTACATCCAGGCCCACGCCTACCGGGACGAGCGCGGCCAGACGGTCGAGGCGTCGGAGGTCGTCGAGCGGGACGGCAGGTATTTCCACGGCGACAGCGAGGTCAAGCGCGAGTACGGGAAGATGGGCAAGTCGCTCAAGAACGTCGTCACGCCCGACGAGATGTACGACTCGTACGGGGCCGACACGTTCCGGCTCTACGAGATGTCCATGGGACCGCTCGACGCCAGCCGGCCTTGGAACACCCGTGACGTGGTGGGCATGCAGCGGTTCCTCCAGCGGGTGTGGCGCCTGCTGATCGACGAAGAAACCGGCGTGACCAGGGTCGAGGACCGTGAGGTCGATGCCGAAACCCTGCGGGTCCTGCATCGCACGATCGACGGAGTGCGGGCCGACATGGACGGTCTCCGTTTCAACACTTCCATCGCCAAGCTGATCGAGCTCACCAATCACTTGATGAGGAGCGGCAGCGCGCCGCGCGAGGTCGCCGACCCGCTGGTGCTGATGCTCGCTCCCCTCGCTCCCCATTTGGCCGAGGAGCTGTGGAGCCGGCTCGGTCACGAGACGACGCTCGCTCATCAGCTATTCCCCGAGGCTGACCCCGCCTATCTGGTCGATGAGCAGATGGAGATCGGCGTGTCGGTGAACGGCAAGCCACGCGCCAGGGTGTTGGTGCCGGCCGGCGCGGACGAGGCCGCGCATGAGTCCGCAGCCCGGGCCGACGACCGCATCGCCACGCTGCTCGATGGGCGGCCGATGCGGAAGGTGGTCGTGGTGCCGGGGCGGCTGGTCAACTTCGTGGTGGGTTGATGGCGTGGGCCCGGCAGGGCGTGCGGTCGCCTGCGTGGTGGCCTTGGCCCTGGCCGGCTTGGCGGGATGCCAGCGGGCCACGGTAGGGCTGGGGG
>JAXDQG010000031.1:0-2789 GCA_034667945.1 Acidimicrobiia bacterium
TGCTCAGGCTGGTGAGAGCCGGAATACCGGCCAGCCGATCTCGGTCCGCCAGGCCTGCGGCTCCGGGTCGTCTCGGGGTCCGCACACGTAGGTTTCGTGGACTGGGCCATCGACGGCGAGGGCGTGCTCGACGACCCAGGCGCCGAGTCGGCCGTAGGTGACGTCGATGTCGTGGTGCACGCCGTGGTGGACGGTGATGGCGAGTTCGGTCGCCGGCAGGGTCTCTGGGGCGACGCGACCGAGCGTCGGCGGGTCGGCGACCGGTCGGTAGACCAGCACCCTGCCCCGGCCGATAGTGAACAACTCGTTGTCGTAGCGGCCGCCGGGCGGCCCGAGCCGCTTGTGTCCGGCGGCGGCGGCGTCGAGTTCGGCCATGGCGTCGTCGTACCAGGCCAACACGTCGTCCAGCGAGACAAGGTCGCTGATCGCGGCGACGGTTCTGGCCGGCAGCGAGCACAACCGCACGTCCAGTTGCTCGACGTCGGGTCGCAGCAGCTGTCGCAATGAGACTACGGCGGCCCGGGTGCGGTCAAGTTCGACCTCCAGGCGCTGGAGGTGGCTGGTGATCAACGCCTCGCGGGTCTCAGGATCCTCGGTGGTGAGGATTCTGCCTACCTCGGCCAGTGGCATGTCCAGCTGGCGTAGCCGGTGGATCACTTGGGCCGGCGGGATCTGCTGGCTGGTGTAGTAGCGGTAGCCGCTGGCCGGATCGATCGAAGCCGGCGTGAGCAGGCCAGCCTCGTGGTAGCGGCGCAGTGTCCGCACGCTCAGGTGCGTCAGTTGCGCGAATTCACCGATGCTCAGGCCTGATCGCATCGCTGCACTGTGCACCGTCCCCCGGTGGGAGGGTCAAGGCCTGCCCCGCAGCTCGAGTGTGCCTTGACTCTCTCCCAGCGCGAGGGCCCACGGTGGACACATGACGAACCCACACCAGTACCGGGGTGGGCCGGCGTGAGTATCACCGACCGGCTCGACGGGCGCCGGGCCTTGGTCACGGGCGCCAGCAAGGGCGCCGGCGCGGCCATCGCCGACCGGCTTCGTGAGGCCGGCGCCACCGTGCTGGCCGTTGCCCGCACGAGGCCGGCGAATTATCCCGACCCGGGCCTGTTCATTACCGCCAACATCACCACGATCGAGGGCACCACCGTCGTCGTTGACCACGTCCGAGACAGCGTGGGAGCGGTAGACCTCCTGGTGCATACGCTCGGCGGTTCAAACACCCCACCCGGCGGATTCGCCGTGCTCACCGACCGGCACTGGGACGACGAGCTGCAGCTCAACCTCCTCGCCGCCGTCCGCCTGGATCGGGCGCTACTGCCCGCAATGATCAGCGCCGGCCGTGGCGCAATCGTGCACGTTTCGTCCATCCAGCGACGGATGCCACTGCACGAGGCCACCCTCGGCTACGCCGCCGCTAAGGCCGCACTGACCACCTACAGCAAGGGATTGGCCAACGAGGTGGGCCCGCGCGGCGTACGGGTCAACGTCGTCTCCCCGGGCTTCATCCAAACCGCCGGCGCTGACGGCCTGATCGAACGCATCGCCGCGACCGAGGCCATCTCTCACGACCAAGCGCTGCGAAAGCTCATGGACTCCCTCGGCGGGATCCCCCTGGGCCGCCCAGCTCAGCCCGCTGAGGTCGCCGAACTCGTGGCCTTCCTGGTATCCGACCGCGCCGCAGCCATCACCGGCGCGGAGCACACCATCGACGGCGGCACCGTGCCGACCGTCGGCTGACCTGAAGAGAGGCAACCGCCATGACCACGTCGGACTCCGCCCAGCAGATCGCCCCGGACCAACTGCCCGAGGCGATCAGCACCTACCTCGCCGCGCACCAGGCCCGCGACATCGACGTTCACCACTTCACCCAGAACGCCATCGTCGTCGACGAGGGTCACTCCTACCATGGGCACGAACAAATCCGCGACTGGTTGCAGCGCTCGGCCAGCGAATACAGCTACACGATCGAGCTTATTGGCGCCCAGAAGACAGACAACAACCACTACGTCGCCACCCACCACCTCGAAGGCAACTTCCCCGGCAGCGTCGTCGACCTCCGATTCCAATTCACACTCCGCAACGGGCGCATCGCCCGGCTCATCATCGAACCCTGACCCGATCGGAACGATCAGGCCCGAGGGCGGGCGACCACTGAGGGATTCGCTCCCGGTCCTCTTCGTCCCGAAGGCGGATGCGGCGGGTCCTCCCCCACCGTTCCGTGTCGTCCTGTGCCGCATGACCTGCGGGTGTGTGTCATCGGGTGCCAGCGCGAGTCGGCGACGGACAAGTGGTCCGCTCCGGGAATGCTCCGTCTCCCGATCACGCGGGGAGCCAAAGCGCCATCTCCTCGACCTGGCATCGCCCGACCGCACGGCGCCCCGGGCGCACCATCCCCGCCCATCCGCCGGCCGATCCCGCCAGGCGTGCGCCCGAGGTGCCGTGTGGTAGCCCTACGGGAGGTCGAGGAGATGGCGCGTACCCCGCACCCACCGCCCTACCGGGACCCGCCCTGCGACCCACCATCTCCGAGACGCTGCCCGTCCGGCGAGGACATTGAACGAAGCTACCGGGGCGCCTGCTCGATCTCCGCCAGCGCATCGGCGACCGCCCGCAGCGTGCTAACCCTGGTCATTCATGAGGCTCGCGAAGTGATCTTGTGGTTCGGGTGAACGCGGTGGCGAGGTCGTGGGCCCAGGGCCAGGACCGCTGGATGCGCAGCCAGCACCGGCGTTGTCCGCGGGTCAGCCGGGCGGCGACGTGGAGCAGCCGGTAGCGCAGCGTCTTCGGCT
>JAXDQG010000032.1:0-11699 GCA_034667945.1 Acidimicrobiia bacterium
CTCTGGGCGCGACGGATCTCCTCGAACGCCCGCATGCGAGTGGCCCGGCACGGGCCGTTGCAGGCCGGTTGCAGGCGCGAATGCTCGTCCTCCCGGTCGACATGGCCCTGTTGGTCGCGCCACTGCTGTGGACGCAGGAGCAGCCGAAAGCGATTCTGGCCATGGCGATGCTCTCGCTACTGCTTCTCGCCGGGGGTCGCTACCGGGCGCGTCTGCATCTGAGCGTCCTCGACGAACTGCCTGCACTCCTGGGCAGGCTGCTGGTAGCGGCCGCGATCGTCGCCACCGTGATCGCCATGCGCCACGAACAGGAGGCCGTCACCACCTTCCTGATCAACGCGGCCGCGTCGATCGGCCTCGTCGTGGGAGGTCGTGTGGCGACGACACAGGTGATCGCTTGGAGTCGGCGACGGCGTGTGACGGCCCATCGGACTGTGATCATCGGCGGTGGTCCCCTGGCCGCGGAGCTAGCCGGGATCCTCGAGCAGCAGCCGACGTACGGCCTGTCGGTTGTCGGTTTCGTCGACGACGGTGCGGATAACATCGCAGAATCAGTCACGCCTCAGCTCGGCACCCTCGGCGACCTCGACGACGCCGTTCAATGCAGCGGATCAGATGTGTTGATCGTCGCGGACGGCGACTTCTCCGAGCGCGTCCTGTATGACGTGGTGCGGACGCCCTCGTGCCAACCCTGCGACCTCCTCGTCGTGCCTCGGCTTCACCATTTCCACACGCAGACCGGACAGGCCGACCACATCGGGTCGATTCCCGTCATGCGGATCGGGACACCCTCGCTCCACGGTCCGGCATATGCGGTCAAGCGCCTCTTCGACATCGTCGTGGCCGGCGTGGCGCTCCTGCTCGTAATGCCCATGTTGGCGCTGTGCGCGCTGATCGTGCGCATCGAAGGGGGCCCCGGCGTCATCTTCCACCAGGCCAGGGTCGGGCGTGATGGGATTCTGTTCGACTGCCTGAAGCTCCGCTCCATGCGTCCGACGAACGAGGACGAGTCCGCGACGAGATGGTCCGTGGCGAGCGACAATCGGGTGGGTCCTGTGGGTCGGTTCCTCCGTCGCACCTCGCTCGACGAGCTTCCCCAGCTGTGGAACATAGTGCGCGGGGATATGACACTCGTCGGTCCTCGCCCGGAGCGCCCGCACTTCGTCGACCGCTTCTCGGTCGAGTGCGACCGGTACGTCCACCGGCACCGCGTCCGATCCGGCCTCACCGGACTCGCACAGGTCAGCGGTCTCCGAGGAGACACATCGATACCGGCGCGGGCCCGCTACGACAACTACTACATCGAGCACTGGTCTCTCTGGCTCGATATCAAAATCGTAGTTCGCACCTTCGCCGAGGTGCTGTTCGCGCGGGGCCGGTGATCATTCACCCGGTCGATCGGCCGGTGGCGGCCCGCAATGCGAACCATGCCGGCTTGGCGGAATAGTCATGGCGCAGCAGCCCGAAGTTCTCCTCCAGGTCGGCCTGGTCCGGGCCGGCGTCGCGCAGCTGGTACAGGAAAATGCCGCCAACCCAGTCCCATCGGAGCGCCCGGAGGTAGCCCTCCTCCAAGATTCCGGCTTGCCCAGCCTCAGTGACGGAGCCTGGCGCGGTGCCGGTCGGTGCCCCGAACTCGGTCAGCCAGACCTTCTTGTCGCGGTCACCGCGCTCCACCATCAAGTCCCGGATCAGCGGCAGGCGTGCGAAAGCCGTGCTGGGTGCCGCCGGATTCTCAGGGAAGGTGTACGGGTGAATTGCCACTGCCCCGACGTCGGCCATCGCACTGTTGTCGTAGAGCGCACGCACGAAGGCCAGCGGAGCGATCCGCGATCCCTTGGTCGTGGTGGAACCGGGCGTCAGGCCTCCGGACAGGACGAGTGCATGGGGATCGACGCGGTGCACGGCAGCTGCAGACAGGCGCAGGAGCACGGAGTACTTCACGGGGTCGGGAGTCGGCTCCCAGAAGTCGGAAGTGTTCGGCTCGTTCCAGATCTCCCAGGTGTGGACGCCACGACCGGCGTACCGGCCGACCGCTTCCTGTGTGAACCGCACGAACTCCTGGACGTCGAGGGGCGCTCCGTGGGAGGACGTCCCGGTCGGGCGGGCCCACTCAGGTGTATTGGACAGTACAGCGAGAACCTGGAGGCCGTGAACCGTCGCGCGCGTGATGATGCGGTCGGCATACCACCAGTTGTAGCGACCGCGGACGGCCTCGGCTATCGACCAGTCAACATCCACCCGGACCCATTTGGCGCCCGCAGCGATGATCCCGCCGAGCTCCCGGTCCAGAACGTTGTCTTGATCATAGGTCGCCCCGGCGACGGACAAGCCGTAAACCACCGGTCGGGGGTCTCCTGGGGAGCGCTGAACGAGCGCGCCCGATGGGCTGGCCACGGCCGTGCAGACAACCGCGGAAAGTATGACGAGTATGAGCACGAGCGACTCTCGACGCCACGGGCGACGCCGCAGGATGTTTCGGGATCGGCTGATGACGCTCTCCCCATGATGCATACGCGTCAGACAAGTATGCCGCATCGGATTCCACTCGTCGCCCGGTCGACGCACGAGCGGACATTCAACGTGGCGTGTCTGTCGCCCGCGCAAGACCGGTTCGATCATCCGGAGGTGACATGAGGGCGACACCAGCAAGAGCGCACGAACATTCGTCCCGCGACGTCAAGCTCGCGACGACTGCCGACGGGCGCCGTTGGGACCGGGCATGCCATGCCTCTGGACAGCCTGTGACCCCGTTTCATACGTTCAGGTGGCTCGCCCTGGCCGCGGCGATGACCGGGACGCGCTTCATGCCGCTCGTCGTACGCTTCGCCGGCGAAGACGTCGGCGTAGCTCCCCTGATGATCAGGCGCCGGGGTGTCGTCAGCCTCGCCAATTGGTTGCCCTTTCCTTATCTCGGACCGCTCGTGCCCGTGGACCTGCTCGGCGCCAGCCTTGATGCGTTGCGGCCCCGAGAGAACTTTTCCGGAGTCATCCGGCAGCAGCAATCCTTCGCGCCCGAGACCGGGGTTGACGAGCGCTCGTTGACCGCCCGGGGTTTCTCGGTCCGGTACGACCCGACCTACGTCGTCGACACCCGGCCCACCGAGGAGCAGATGTGGGCGGCGCTCGAGGGCCGGTGTCGCACGAAGATTCGAAAGGCCGAGCGCGAGGGCGTGCTGATCGAGGAGGCCGTCGACGGGTCAACGCTGCGTGAGGTCGTGCAGGCGGCTTTCGATGCACGCGACTTGAACTCGGGTTATGAAGGTGCCTTTCCTCCCTCCCCCTCGGTTCTCGCCTCGCTCCACCTGGCGATACGGAACGTGGTGGCAACCGTGGACGGTCACTCCGTCGGTGGCCTGGTGTCCATCGCTACCGAGGACCGGGCCCTGATCTGGCAGGGTGGCGTCTTGCCGGACTTCCGGGGCACTCACGCCAACGTGCTGCTCTACTGGGACGCAATCAAATGGGCGCATCGTATCGGTGTCGGCTCCATTGACCTGGTCGGTGTGCCGGATGAGGGCATTGGACGGTTCAAGAGCCAGTTCGGTGCTTCGCTGACCGAGTACGTCGTCGGGCAGCGCCAATCCGCATTCGGCAGGTTGATCGAAAAGACGCGCCGCAACGCGCTAACGCGGTCCTGAGCGATGGACCGACACAACCTGAATCACCCGGCGCAACGGCTTCGACGGAGGGCGGCATGAAGCGAGCTTTGATCACCGGGATTACCGGCCAGGACGGTTCCTACCTCGCCGAGTTCCTACTCGGTAAGGGTTACGAGGTCCACGGAGTCATCCGGCGCGCGTCGACCTTCAATACCTCGCGGGTGGACCACCTCTACACAGACCCCCACGAGGAGTCCACCCGGTTCTTTCTTCACTACGGCGACCTGACCGACGGCTCTCGACTCGTCACCCTACTCCAACGGGTTCAGCCTGATGAGGTCTACCACCTCGGTGCACAGTCACATGTGCGGGTGAGTTTCGATGAGCCCGAGTTCACCGGCGACACCACGGGCATGGGCACGACACGCCTGCTCGAAGCTATTCGGATGATCGGGCTCGAGTGCCGCTTCTACCAGGCTTCCAGCTCCGAGATGTTCGGAGCGAGCCCGCCGCCGCAGAGCGAGACGACGCCATTCCACCCGCGCAGTCCTTACGGCGCCGCCAAGGTCTACAGCTACTGGATGGCTCGCAACTACCGCGAGGCATACGGGATGTACGCGGTCAACGGCATCCTGTTCAACCACGAATCGCCCCGTCGCGGAGAGACGTTCGTGACGCGCAAGATCACCAGGGCGGTTTCCCGCATCAAGGCCGGGCTCGACCACGACGTCTACCTGGGCAACCTCGCCGCCGTTCGCGACTGGGGCTACGCGAAGGAGTACGTCGAGGGCATGTGGATGATGCTGCAGGCTCCGGAACCCGAAGACTACGTCCTGGCTACGGGCACCGCATACACCGTCCGCGACTTCGTCGAGATCGCGTTCGAGCATGCTGGCCTCGACTGGGAGAAGTACGTCAAGTTCGACGACCGCTACCTCCGGCCGTCCGAGGTCGACGTGCTCATCGGGGACCCGTCGAAGGCCGAGTCGATGCTGGGGTGGAAGCCCCAGGTACTCACCCCCGAGTTGGCCAGGTTGATGGTAGACGCGGACCACGAAAAGGTGCTGGCCGAAGTGCGTAGCCGAGGGTGAAGACTGTCGACATGGTTGTTGTGCTGCAACGCGAGGAGTAGTCGGTGTCCCGCTTTTCCAGCCGCCCCGTTTACCACGATCGGGCGCCTAGGCTCGGCCCAACGCTCCTCTGGAGCATGGGGCGTCGTTTGTACGTCAACGGCTTCTTCCGATTGGCCAGGATCGTGAAGGGAATCACCTTCTTCGTGTTCCGGGCTGTCCTGCCTCCCGAGGTGGAGGTAGGTCGCGGCGTGCGACTGGAACACTACGGGCTCGGTGTGGTCATACATCCCAACACAGTCATAGGAGACAACTGTCGGATCTACCACTCCGTGACGCTCGGTTCTAGTGCGAGTATTGGCTCGGATGCGCGAATCATCGTCGGCTCGGACGTTCTGATCGGTGCCGGCGCGACGATCGTCAACCATGGCGGCCGCACGCTCCGGATCGGAGACGGTTGCCGTATAGGAGCGAACTGCGTCGTGGTCAGGGACGTCCCTCCAGGTGCCGTCGTCCACGCCCCGCTCGGTGTGTGGACGGGGACGCCTCACCAGAAACTGAACGAAGGCGAGTGGTGAGATGAACGGTCCGACCGCAGTGCAGGCGATCCGTAAAGGCTGGCCCCTCGTCGCAGGCCTGGCACTCGTAGGTGCCGTCGCGGCGTTTGCGTTGTCGTTCCTGATCCCTCAGAAATACTCGACCTCCGTTCAGGTCTTCGTCACTCTCGGTCCTCAGCGTGCCGATGTGGACCCCTTCGGCGGTTCGCAGTTCGTCCTGCAGAGGATGGAGGGGTACGCCGAGCTCGCGACGAGCCCAGAGGTCTTGAACGCCGTGACGTCGGAGCTCGCGCTCGGTCAAACACCACAGGAGTTGGCCGGGCAGATTACGTCGATCAACCCACCCAACACTGTCCTAGTGGACCTCACCGTCGAGGACCGGACCGCACAGGGGGCTGCGATCATTGCAGATAACCTCGTGGTCCAGCTCCGGCGCTCTATCGACGCCATCGAGCGGGACAACGGGCCTGCGAAGTCGTCGCCGGTGCAGGTCACGGCGCTCGGCCCTGCAGCCTTGCCCCCGAACCCGTCGGGTCCCAACCACGTGCTCTACGCCCTCGCAGGGCTCTGCATCGGTATCCTCGCCGGAGTAGGCGTGCCCCTTGCTCGCGGTCGCAACAAGATCCGGGCGGCGGCGACCGCCGAGCGTCAGGTGCCTGACGCGGCGGTGGACGCCACGGCCGGGAACCACAACGGTGCCGCCGGCGATGCTGCCCGAACGAATGCGACGCCGCTCGAAATGCGCCGACCGTGAAACATGAACGGCAGGGCAGGCGGGACCTGCTCAACGGCGAACCCGGCGCGCAAGCGACTATCAGGATGCACTCGGCGAAGCGGGCGCTTCTGGCATCAGGAGGGGCGCGTCTGGCGGTGCTGCCGTTGACGGCGGTGTCGAACCTCATCAACGCCCGGTTGATCACCGACGCTGTCGGCATCGATCTGTTCGGCGCCGTCATGGTCATCGCGACGCTCAGCCAGGTGCTGACCTTCGCCGATCTCGGTGCCGGGGCGGCGGTTGCCACGGCGAGTGCCCGACTGGACGGGACCGTTGCTCCTGCAGACCGTTTCCGCAGAATTCTGCTGACCGCACTTCGCACGATGCTCGCCTCGACCGCTGGCCTCGCGTTGATCGCAGTGGTCGTGGGCGCGCTCGGCCAATGGGCTTATTTGCTCGGCATCAAGGTCCCTGATATCGGCGGACTGTCCGCGAACGCGGCCACGGTGGTGGCGCTGCTCGCTTTCGGCGCGGCACTCCCCTTTGCGCTCGGCGAGGCTGTCCTTCGCGGCAGCGGTCGCCTGCACGAGGCGGTCCTGTTAGTCGGGCTGTCGGCGCCCGCCGCCCTCGTCATCACGATCGGTCTCTATATGATGAACGCGCCGGCCTTCGCTTACGCTCTCTCGATACCGCTGGGCGCATCGCTAGCGACCGTGGGTTGTGCGATTCGAGGGGGACGAGCGGCTCGCGCCGCCGTCGGACCCTTCATCGGTCAGATCTTCAAGCCGCAGCGCTTTCCCGGTTCCCCGATCGCGGCAACCGCAGCACCATGGTTCGTCGTCATGATCGGCCTACCCATAGCATTGCAGTCGGACAAAATCGTCCTCGCGCACCGCGTCGACGCCGCCAGTCTGTCGGACTATTCCTACGCGGCACAGATCTACACGCCGATGTGGTCCGTCGTGTCGGTAGCGGGACTCGCCCTCTGGCCCATGTTCGCCGCCGCGAAGAACCGGCATAACGACTCGCGGCGGAACTGGGTCACCGGAGTGGGGATCCTCGGCTCGGCCGGGGTGGTCTTCGCGATCGCGTTCCTGGCGCTCGGTGGTGTCATCATCGGCTGGATGAGTGGCGGTGCCGCCACTCCCGAGTTTCCGCTGTTGTTGAGCTTCGCGATCCTCCTCGTCGTACAGTCGCTGCACATCACTTCGGGCATCATGCTCATCTCGCCCCGGCAGCTGACCTTCCAGGCCGTCTGTGTGACCGCGCTCGTCCTCGCCAACGTCCCACTCTCGTGGGTTCTCGCGCCCGTTCTGGGCCCTGCGGGTCCTGTGTTCGCCTCGGCCGTCACGGTCGGGATCTGCCAGTTGATCCCCTGTTCCGTTCTGGCCTATCGCGCGACGGCGGCGGGCTCGGCCGATACTTCCGACGACGCCGATGGGTCCGACGACGCTGTGCGGGCAAAGTGAAAACGTCCGAGCGCGGAGTCTTGACGATGACGCCGGCAGAACCCTCAATCCGAAAGGGAAGGTGACGGCGCGATGTCGGAGAACGTGAACACGTCGCTCATCGTGTCCGTGACCGTCGTCGCGGTGATCGTACTCGTCCTGGCCCTGCGCAGGGTTGTCGTACGCCGAGAATGGGACCGTCCCGCGACGACCGTCTTTCTGTTCGCTGTACTGTCCACCAGTTTCGTCAACATCCTTGTGACCCTGCTCGACCAGTGGACCGATACCCTGGATCCGTTCCACAACGTGGTAATCGGTCTACCCGCGTGGGCCTATCAGCTTCAATTAGGGTTCTACGTGATCGTCCTCGCGGGGGCGCTGATCATCCTTGTGCGGAACATTCTGCGGCCCGGTGCCACGATCGCTGTGCCCGCATTGTTGATATTGTTGCTCGTCCTGCTCTCCGACGCGTCCGCGCTGCTGCACGGAGACAACGTGCTCCGTCCCTACTACCTGATCTTCCTCGCTGTCATCGCGGCCTCGACGGTCTCGCCGAGAGGAATGGGTGTCCATCTGGGGATCGGCACGTTCGCCGTCATTTTGGCCATCGCCAGTGGGTTCGCAGTGCTGGTCAATTACAAGTTCGTCGCATTCTCCGAGTGCGATGCCGATAAATGCGGCGCGCTGGGAGTCCTCTTCCGAGGAGTCTTCGACAATGAGAACGCATTGGCGCTGTACCTTGCGATTGCCATGCCGTTTGTCTTCATCGCGTTCGGCGTCCGTATCGGAACCGTTCTGTCGGCGTACCTGCTTCTTCTCGTCCTTATCACCGGCAGCAGATCCGGCATGGTCGCGGCGGCGGTGACCTTCGTACTCCTGGTGGTCGTACGGCCGAGCCTCAACAAGCCCGACGTCTCCACCGCACGCATCGCCATTCTCTACACGAGCCTATCGGTGGCATTTGTTCTTGGTATGGTTCTGCCCTTCGTCGTCGACGATCCTCAGGCTGCCACTGGTCGCGCGTATCTCTGGATTCTCGCGCGGAGTGCGTTGACGGATGGCTCGAACCTCCTGTTCGGCTCGGGAGCATTGGGTTGGGAGCACCTTCGTGAGACCGGAAAGATCGACTACAGCGCGGTCTACTCGGTGCACAACCAGTGGCTCCAGGTACTGTTCAGCACGGGTATCTGCGGAATGATCCTCGTAATCGCTGCGGTGGTGCTTCTGATCAAGCAGGCTGGGCGCCGGTACAGCCTTGTCGTGGGCTGCGTCCTGCTGCCGGTCATGTGCCTCTCCGTGACCGAGCGGCCGTGGGCAATCGACTCTGTCGACTGGTTGGTATGGGCGCTTCCTGCGGCTCTCACGTGCTACCCGGCACGCGGTGGCAGCCCGAACAATGAACAGGCGGAAATGTCAACGGACGACGCCCCGCACGCCGCAGGGGTTCCGGAATGACGGCGCTCGACGAATCAGCAGAGGAGGCCGATCACGTGAACGGCGGCCGGCGATCGGCCCGGGGGCGGCCGGTGTACGTCAATGGTAAGTGGCTGGCCCAGGCTCCGTCGGGTACACAACGCTACGCAACGCAGGTGATGAGAGCACACGGTGATACACCGGCGGCACATTCGACGACGCTGGTCCTGCCCCGCGACGCCGGCGTCCCGCCCTGGGCGCAGAACTTCCGGATCGTGCGATCACGCCTGCGGGGCAGCGTGTTCGAGCAGGTGAGCCTTCCGTGGCTCGCGCGCAGGGGTCACCTGTACTCCCTCGCAGGCCCAGCACCGATATTGAAGCGGGATCAGACGGTGGTGATGCACGACGCGACCCCTTTCCGCTACCCGCAGACGTTTCGCCGGGCCTTCGTCGTCTGGTACCGGCTGATGTACGCCGTGCTCTCCCGCACAGCGAGGCGCGTACTGACGGTGTCGGCGTTCAGCCGGTCTGAGCTCGCCGAGGTACTCGGCGTACCCGTCGAGCGGTTCGAGCTCGCCCCGTGCGGCGCAGACCACGTGAGCGACGTGCCGTTGGTGGCCGATGAGCTGCCGTTTCCGAACGGGACCTACGCACTGCTCGTCGGTAACCAGGCTCCGCACAAGAACGTCCCCGCTACCGCGGCGGCGCTCGCTGCGGCCGGGATCCGGGTCGCAATAGTCGGCGGGTTCCAGAGCCAGGTGTTCCGTAGCCCCGCCACGTTCGCGCACGACAACGTCAAGACGCTCGGCCGGGTCGATGACTCGCGCCTGGAGGCGCTTTACGCAGGTGCCGGAGTCCTGGTCGCGCCATCCGGGTACGAAGGCTTCGGCATTCCGGTCGTGGAGGCAGGACGCCTCAGTTGCCCAAGCGTCTACGCGACCGGGTCCGCGTTAGGCGAGGTCGCCGGGGACGGAGGTATCGGCTTCGACCCGGCAGACACTCACCGATGTGTGGAGTTGGTAGCTGCGCTACTGAGCGACACCGCGGCGCGATCCACGCTTGGCACCAGGGCGCGTGCAAACTCACGACGGTTCTCGTGGAAGCAGACAGCGAGGACGATCTTCGGGCCGGACGTCGTTCCGACACCCCGTCCGGCCGATGTCGATTCCGGTCCTTGCGAGCAGCGGCGCCCCCTGCGCGTTCTGCACGTCACGGAAACCTTCGCGGCCGGTACGGGCGTCGCCGTCGTGGGCTTCGCCCGCGGCAGCAAGGGGCAGGGCATCGAGGCATTCCTCCTCGCACAGGACCGGGGGTCCGGTCTGCTCGACGAGATCCAGGGCGACCCCCCGTTCGTCCGGGCGCGGATCCTCGGACCGGGATCGCTGAGGCTCTGGCGCGGGATCGGTGCGGCGGTCAAGGAGATCCGGCCCGACGTTTTACACCTTCACTCCTCGCTCGCCGGCGCCGTCGGCCGGATCCGATTGCTGGCCTCGCGGAACCCGCTGGTGGTCTACAGTCCGCACTGCTTCGCCTTCGAGCGCCGGGACGTCTCGAGGTGGCAACGCTGGGCCTTCCGCACTGCAGAGCGGTTGCTGGCGCATCGGACCGACGGTTTCGTGTGTGTCAGCCCGCACGAGGCCGCCCTGGCCCGACAGCTCCGGAACAGCGTTCCCGTCACGTACGTCGTGAACGCGTTCAGCATCAACGGCCAAGTGAAGAACCCGCAGGGACTCCCACGGTCGGACGGCACGGTCCGGCCCGTGTCGCTTGGCCGGATCACCCCACAAAAGGACCCGGCGATGTTTGCTGCCGTCGCGGTTGCGCTTCGTGCAACCGGGGCGGTCGAGGCCACCTGGATTGGGTCCGGCAACGATCATGCGGCCGGCGAGGCCCTTCGGGCTGCGGCCGTCCATGTGACCGGCTGGGTCCCTCCGCACCAGGTGCCGGAACTGCTTGCCAGGGGATCAGTGTACGTGCACACCGCGACGTGGGAGGCCAGCACTCCGATCGCGCTGCTCGAAGCCATGGCCGTCGGGCTCGTCGTCGTCGTTCGCCGTATCGAGGCCTACCAGGGCATGTTGCCGGACGAATGGCTGTTCGACGACGTTCCCTCGGCGGTTGAGATGATCCACGCGCTGAGCGACCCCACGGCCCGCGAGACGCGGATCCGACAACAGCTCGAGTTGCTGACCCTTTTGGAATCGCACCGACCGGAGACCGTCCTCGCCGAGGCGTACCGGGGCATGGCGGCCGGGCGCCCTGGCTCGACCGTAGGAACGGGACGTTCATGAATGATGCACCGTTGTTCAGCATCGTCACAATCACCTACGAGAACTTGCAGGGTCTGGAGGAAACCGTCGAATCCGTGCGCTGCCAGTCATTCCGGTCCTTTGAGCAAGTCGTCGTGGACGGCGGCTCCACCGACGGGACGGCGTTGTGGCTGGAACGCAATTTCGACGGGACATGGGTCAGCGAGCCCGACGGCGGTCGCTATGACGCCATGAACAAGGGTGCCAAGATGTGTAATGGCCATTACCTGTGGTTCCTGCATGCCGGAGACAGGCTCGGAGACTTCTCCGTGCTGGACAGGGTCTCGGCCGCGATCGAGAAGAACCAGCCGGAGTGGCTGTACGGCTTGGCCCGCGTCATAAAGCCCGACGGGAGCTTGCAGGGGACGTTGGGGTTCGTTCCGTTCAGCATGTTCAACTTCGCTCTCCTCGGCCGAGCCCTGCCCCATCAGGCCATGGCCTTCCGTCGAGAGTTCTTCCACACGCTGGGCGGGTACGACATGAGGGTCAAGGTGGCGGCCGACCAGCTCCTGATGCTCCAGGCCGCGGGTGTCTCTGCGCCGCTCGCCCTACCGGACTTCCTGTGCGACTTCGACTCCACCGGGATAA
>JAXDQG010000033.1:0-8116 GCA_034667945.1 Acidimicrobiia bacterium
GCTCACGGTGCTGGTCGGCTTCACTGCGGCTCGGGCGGGGCCAGCTCGGCGGCCAATACCTCGTCCGCCCGTCGCTGGCGGTAGGCCTCCAGTGCCAGCCGCAGCTCGGGGCGTTGGGCACCGAGGATGGACACCGCCAGCAGCCCCGCGTTGGTGGCGCCGGCCACGCCGATGGCCATGGTCGCTACCGGCACGCCCGCCGGCATCTGGACGATGGACAGCAGCGAGTCCATGCCGCCCAGGGCGCGGGACTGGATCGGCACCCCGATGACGGGCAGCAGCGTGTGACCCGCGACCATTCCGGGCAGATGGGCGGCGCCACCAGCTCCGGCGATGACGATCTGGAGGCCGCGTCCGGCCGCTCCGGAGGCATAGCTGACCATGAGATCCGGCGTGCGGTGCGCCGACACCACTCGGACCTCGTGGGGGACCCGGAACTCCTCCAGCACGGAGGCGGCGTGGCTCATCGTCTCCCAGTCGCTGGTCGAGCCCATGATCACGCCGACCAGCGGTCGGTCGCTCACGGCCGCTCGTCCTCCTCGAGCCAGGCCCGAACCGTCGTCTCGATGCGACGGCCGGCCGGCTCGGCCGCGGGCACGAACGTCTTGCCAACCAGCCGCTCGTAGACCGAGATGTAGCGCGACGACAGCAGCTCGGCCAGTTGGGGCTCGAGCGGAGGCGGATCGCCTTCACCGCGGTAGCCCTGCTCAGCATAACGACGTCTGACCAGCTCTTTGTCGGCCGAATCGGGCTCGTCGCCGGCCGCTCGTCGGTCTTCCAACGTGGCCGCCTCCCAGTAACGGGAGGAATCGGGCGTGTGGACTTCATCGATGAGGACCACTTCGCCGTCGTCGTCCAGGCCGAACTCGTACTTGGTGTCGACCAGCACCAGTCCACTGGAATGGGCCAGCTGCTGGCCACGCACGAAGATCGCCACGGCCGCGTCGAGCACCTGGTCCCACACGGGCTGGGAGACCAGGCCTCGCTCGGTCACCTCGGCGGGCGAGAGTGGTTCGTCGTGCTGTCCATCGAGCGCCTTCGTGGTCGGCGTCACCACCGGGGCGGGGAGCCGGTCGTTCTTGGCGAGCCCCTCCGGCAGCCGGAGGCCGTACATCTCCCGCCGGCCCTGCTCGTACTGTCGCCACAGCGAGGTCGAGGTCACCCCCGTGATGTACCCGCGCACCACCACCTCGACCGGCAGTGCCCGGCACTCGCGGACAACGGAGACATTCGGGTCCGGTACGGCCAGCAGGTGGTGGGGCACCACGTCGGCCAGCGCGGCGAACCACCAGGCCGAAAGCTGATTGAGCACCTGGCCTTTGGCGGGCACGCAGCCCAGCACCCGGTCGAAGGCGGACAGCCGGTCGGTGGTGACGAGGAGGAGCCGCCGATCGGCCAACTCGTAGGCGTCACGCACCTTGCCCCGCCGTAGGGCGCCCACACCGGGCAGGCGGGCGCGGTCCAGGTCAGTTCGCTCGAGCACGGTCCACCAGCGCCTGGAAGAGAGCTAGTCCCAGTCGGCCACGTCGACCGTAGGGATCTTGGGCATCGACGATGTGGTCCTCGGGGTGGGGCATGAGCCCCCACACGTTGCCGTCCTTGTTGCAGAGCCCGGCGATGTCGGCCGCGGAGCCGTTCGGATTCTCCGGGTAGCGGCCGTTGGCCGGCAGGCCATCGGCGCCGACGTAGCGGAACAGCACGTGACCACGCCGGGCCAGGTCGTCGGCCTGCTCGGGCCGGTCCACCGCGATGCGCCCCTCACCGTGGGCCACCGGGCAGGCGATGATCGATGGCAGCACGCCGTGGAGACCGGCACGGCAGTCCGGCTCTACCGCCAGATGGACCCAGCGGCATTCGAAGCGCCCATTGGCGTTGTGGGCCAACGTCACCCGCCGGGCGGCGGAGCCCTCACATCCGGGCAGCAATCCCGCTTTGACCAGGGCCTGGAAGCCGTTGCAGATACCCAGCACCGGTCGTCCACCGGCCGCGAAATCGGCCAAGGGCTCATTGAGCTCGAGAGCCAAGCGGGTGCCGGCCCCGAGCGCATCGCCGTAGGAGAACCCGCCGGGCACCACCACCGCGTCGAATTGGTGCAGGTCACGACCAACGGGGACGATGGCGGCCGCTGCGCCTGCCTGCTCGAGGGCAACCAGGGCTTCACCGTCACGATTCGTGCCCGGGGCATGGAGCACCGCCACGCGAGGTCGACTCACGCCTCCCGCCTCCAAGCCTTGACGAGCTCTGCGATGCCGAGGCGCACAGCGGGTGCGCCGTTCAGATCAATGGTGAGCCGGCCATCGTCGGTGGTGGTCCCGAGGCGGGCAAGCGGCTGGCCGGCCAGCGCCGACTCGAGCGCGGTCGTGTCCTCGGCACGGACGACCAAGAGCAGCCGGCCGAGCGACTCGGCGAACAACCATTCATCGGTCCGCAGGCCGTTGGTCTCGGCGCTGACGGAGAGGCCCAGCCGACCGGCCAGGCACAGCTCGGCCAGGGCAACCCCCAGACCGCCCTCGGAAGGATCGTGCGCGGCCTCCACCAACCCGGCCGCGATTGCCGCGTGCGCGGCTCGGTACCGGGAAAGTGGGTCGTCGAGGGGAGCCGGGACATCGCCGCCGCCCCAGCCCAGGTGATCCGCCCAGAGCGAGCCGCCCAGCTCGGCCCGGGTCTCGCCCAGCAGATAGATGACCAGCCCGGCCCCGGCGGGAGCGCTGGTCACCACCCGGTTGCGGTCGGGCACGAGGGCCAGTCCGGTGATGAGCAGCGTGCCGGGGATCTCGCGGCCTTCGAACTCGTTGAACAGGCTGTCCTTGCCCGACACGAAGGGCGCCCGGTACGCCAGCGCCGCGTCGTGGCAACCCTGCGACGCCCGCACGAGGCTGCCGAGCCGGTCGGGCAGGGTCGGGTTGCCCCAGCAGAAGTTGTCGAGCAGGGCGACCTGGCCGGGATCGGCCCCGACCGCCACCAGGTTGCGGAACACCTCATCGACCGCGGCGGTTGCCATGCGGTACGGGTCGAGCCGGCCCAGACGAGGGTTGATGCCGACAGCCAGGGCAAACGCCTTGCCCGCTTCCCAATGCCCGAGCGGTACGCACACCGCGGCATCGGTCGGTCCGTCGCCACCCGGGCCGCACCAGGGCCGCACCAGTGTCCCCCCTCGCACCTCGTGGTCGTAGGTACGGATGATGGACTCCTTCGAGGCCACGTCGGGGTGGCGGAGCAAGGCCAGGAGGCCGTCCGATAGGTCGGCGGGCTCGGTGAGCGCCGGCGCGGGGTCGGTGGGCCGCACCGGCTCGCACCACTCGGCATCCAGCTCCCGCCGCGGGCAGCCGCCGTGCAGGAAGTCCATGGGCAGGTCCACGATGCGGAGCTGGCCATGGTTCACCACCAACTGCTGATCCCCGGTCAGCCGGCCGAGGACCGTGGCCTCCACGCTCAGCTCTTGGGCCAGCTCGAGGAGCCGGTCGAGCCGCTGCCCGGGGGGTACGGCCAGCACCATCCGCTCCTGCGACTCCGACAGCCACGCCTCCCACGGTTGGAGGCCGGGGTACTTCCGGGGTACCTCAGCGAGGTCGACCTCGACGCCGACTTCGGACGCAAGTTCGCCCACCGCGGACGACAGCCCGCCGGCACCGCAATCGGTGATGGCCGTGTAGAGCTGCTCGTCGCGGGCTACATCGATCAGCTCCATGACCTGTTTCTCGGTGATGGGCTCGCCGATCTGCACCGCCGAGGACGCCATCTGGCCGGTCTCGGCGGACAGGTCGGCCGAGGAGAAGGTGGCGCCGTGGATGCCGTCGCGGCCTGTGCGTCCGCCGACCACGACCACGACATCCCCCGGCTCGGGATTGCGCGGATGCGAACCCGTCGGCAACAGACCTACTGCGCCGCAGTAGACGAGCGGATTGCCAAGGTACCCAGGGTCGTAGAGCACCGCCCCGGCAACCGTTGGCAAGCCCAGCTTGTTGCCGTAGTCGCCGATGCCGGCTACGACGCCCTCGGCCACCCGACGAGGATGGAGCACCCCCGCGGGGAGGGACGCTTCCGGCGTATCGGGAGGCGCGAAGCAGAGCACGTCCAGGCAGGCGATGGGCCTGGCCGACACACCGAGGATGTCCCGCACGACACCGCCCACGCCGGTGTTGGCGCCGCCGAACGGCTCGAGCGCGGAGGGGTGGTTGTGGGTCTCGACCTTGATGGCCAGATCAGCCTCGTCGTCAAAGGCCACGATCCCGGCGTTGTCGACGAATGCCGAGCGGACCCAGGGTGCCGCAAGGGCATCGGTAGCGGCACGGAGATGCGTGGCCAGGAGCCCATCGATGGTCTCAGTGCTGTGTACCCGGCCGTCGGCGTGGCGCCAGGTCAGGTTGATGCGGGCCCGGAAGGTCTTGTGGAGGCAGTGCTCCGACCAGGTCTGGGCCAGCGTCTCCAGCTCGGCGTCGGTCGGGTCGCGGCCGCAGTCCTCGAAGAAGGCCCGGATGGCTGCCATCTCGGCGCGGTCCAGGGAAAGCAGTCGCTCACGGCTGATCTGCTCGAGCCGCTCGGCGGGAACATCGCGGATCTTCACCACCTCGACGACCTCGCCGTGGGTGGCCGCCGGGTCGCCAAAGGCCGCGGGGAGCGGGCCGAACGCCCAACGGTCGACCGTGGGATTGGCGAGCACCTCGCGGGTGAGGCGCTCGAGCTGTTCGGGAGTCGGAACGGGGCCGAAGCGGTAGGCGGTGGCCGAAGCTGCCCTCAGCGTGCCGAGGCCCAGGCGGTCCGCCAGCGACTCGAGCTCGCGACCTTCGGCGTCGGTCACGCCGGTGAGCCGGCCCACCTCGACGGTTCCGGCGGGCGTCGTGGCCGCCTCGTCCGCAAACCGCCAGCGGGACTCCTCCACCACCGGGTCGGCGACCGCAGCCAACAACCGGTCAAGGGCTGCCTCACCGGGGTTGCGATCGACGATGTAGATCCGGTCGACCTCGCAGCGCTCGACGGGCACGCCGATGAGGTGGGCCGCTCGGACCACCGCTGCCTCGGTTGCCGGTGCGCCCCCGCAAAGCTCGAGCCGAACGGGCTGCATCGGGTCCGAACGTAGTCGGTGACCACCCCGCGACAGGGAGCCGGGCAAGGCCCTTCAGCCGTCACCGCGACGTTCTGGCTGGTGCGGGAGGCGGGGGCTACGGTGCCGTCGTGCCCCGTGCGCTGCTCTCCGTCTTCGACAAGTCAGGGGTGGTCGAGCTCGCCCGACGCCTCTCGGACCTCGGCTGGGATCTGGTCTCCTCGGGCGGCACCGCGCGGGCCCTGGCCGACGCTGGGCTGACGGTCACCGACGTTGCCGACCTCACTGGCTACCCCGCCATCCTGGGTCACCGGGTGGTCACCCTCCATCCCAAGATCCATGGCGGCATCCTGGCCGACCGGGACGATGCCGGGCACCGGGCAGACCTGGACACCCACGACATCGAGCCGATCGACCTCGTCGTCTCGAACCTGTATCCGTTTGGGTCCGACCCCTCGATCGACCTCATCGACATCGGTGGCCCGGCGTTGGTGCGGGCAGCCGCCAAGAACCACGCCCACGTTGGCGTGGTGACCTCGCCGTCGCAATACGACGAGGTGCTCGACGAGCTGGCTTCGTCGGGGTCGCTCTCGCTGGAGACCCGCCGCCGGCTGGCCCGGGCCGCTTTCGCCCACACCGCCGCCTACGACGCGGCCATCGTGTCCTGGCTCGACGAGGTGGATCCGCCCGCGGATGGCCTGCCTTCCACCCTGCATCTGGCCCTCGAAAGGGCCCAAGAGCTTCGTTATGGCGAAAATCCGCACCAAGCCGGCGCCCGCTACCGGTCGATCGGCGGCCGATCCTGGTGGGATGGCGCCCGGCAGCACGGCGGCAAGGAGATGTCCTATCTCAATGTGTATGACGCCGAGGCTGCCTGGCGGCTGGTGCACGCCCTTGGCGACCGGCCGGCCGCAGTGGTGATCAAGCACGCCAACCCGTGTGGTGCTGCGGTGGCCGACGACATCGAGACCGCCTACGCCAACGCCCACGCCTGCGATCCGGTATCGGCCTTCGGCGGCATCGTCGCCGTGAACAGGCCTTTGACGGTGGCGGTGGCCGAGGCCTTGGCTCCAGTGTTCACCGAGGTGGTGGTGGCCCCGGCCTACGAGCCCGGCGCTTTGGAGGTGCTCACCGCCCGCAAGAACCTGCGCGTGCTGGAAGCCGAGCCGCCCGGTCCGCCGGGCCTGCACCACCGCACCATCGATGGCGGGATGCTGGTGCAGACCCCGGATCGAGTCACGTGGGAGCCGGCCAGCTTCCGGGTGGTGACCAAGCGGACCCCCAGTGATGCCGAATGGGTCGACATGGAACTGGCCTGGCGGGTGGCCGCGGTAGTCACCTCCAACACCATCGTGGTGGCCAAGGACGGCGCCGCTTGGGGCATCGGGGCGGGTCAGCAGAACCGGCGCGACTCCGGCCGGCTGGCGGCCGAGAAGGCGGCCGGTCGAGCCGCCGGGGGTGCCTGCGCCTCGGACGCCTTCTTCCCGTTCCGGGATGGCTTGGACGCCGCGGCCGAGGCGGGATGCACGGCGGTCATCCAGCCCGGCGGTTCCGTGCGCGACGAAGAGGTGATCGCAGCCGCCGACGAGCACGGCATGGCCATGGTCTTCACCGGCGAACGACACTTCCGCCACTGACAAGGCGCGGCATTTGCCCAGCCCAGGGCGCTGATCTATCCCCAGCCTCGGGGATTTTCAACAACGGTCAGATCTCTACCGTCCGCGCCGTGGTCCCGTCTCTCATCTCGTCACCGTCCCTTCCGTCGCGCCGCTGGTACGCGTTGGGCGGCACATCCATCGGCCTCGGCGTCGTCGGCGCCATCGTCATGTTCTTCGTGCTGCTGTTCGCCTTCTTCCAACGCGTGGATGGCTTCCAGCGGATCTCTTCACCCGACACGACCCAAATCCAGCTCGAGGCTGGCAGCTACACGATCTTTCACGAGGCGACGCCCGGCTCGGGCACGACCACCAATCAGGTCCGGTTCATCTCGTTCGATCCGTGCAGCTGCGCGGCACACGTGGTTGCGCCGGATGGCAACGCTGTGCGGGTGAGTTCCTACGTGGGCTCGTTCAGTTACAGCACACCCAATGGCCACACCGGTCGCGCGCTGGGCACCTTCCGGGCAGAGCAGGCCGGTACGTATGAGTTCGCATCGAGCCTCTCGGGCCGCCTCGCCATCGGCCAGGGCGCGGGTGGGGCCTTCGCGGCCGCCTTCATTGTCCCGGGCTTGATCTTCGTCCTCCTTGGCGGAGCTGGAGCGATCATGCTCATCGTCACAGCCGTCAAGCGTCGGGGTCCTGCGGAGTGGCAGCCTGCGCCCGCGTGGTCGGTGCCAAGCGGCGGGGCGATGCAGCCATGGGGCTCGGCCCCCCAGCTCCCGGCCCCCCAGCTCCCGGCCCCCCAGCTCCCGGCCCCACCGTCGTGGTGGGTGGAACCCTCGCCGAACGGGTGGGTGCCCGACTCGCCGTCGCCCTCGGGCTGGAGCTCGCCGCCGCCGTCGGGCTGGAGCTCGCCGCCGCCGTCGGGCTGGAGCGATCCGTCTCCCTCGCACGGTCAGCGGCAGAACGCCTCGGGTTGGCCGGCCTCGCCGCCGAACTGAGCCGGCCGGGTCTCGCAGTGGCCAGGTCGGCTACGGTCCCGTGACCGTGACCGCGCAGTGGCTCGACGGTGAAGCCGTCGCTTCCCACATCAAATCGGACCTGGCCGACCGGATAGCCCGCCTCCGAGAGGCCGGCGTTCGTCCGGGCCTCGGCACGGTGCTGGTCGGCGACGATACCGCTTCCAGCCGGTATGTCGCCATGAAGCATGCCGATAGCGAAGCACTCGGCATCCATTCTGTGGGCGTGGAGCTGCCTGCCGATGCGTCGCAAGCCGATATCGACGCCGTGGTCGACCGCCTCAACGCAGACCCCGACGTGCACGCCTACCTGATGCAGTATCCGTTCCCGTCCGGGCTCGACTACGCAGACGCCCTGCTCAGGGTCGATCCAGCGAAGGACGTGGACGGCCTGCACCCCGTCAACCTCGGGCGGCTGGTGATGGGAGAGCCGGGCCCGCGCCCGTGCACTCCGGTGG
>JAXDQG010000034.1:0-3500 GCA_034667945.1 Acidimicrobiia bacterium
GGCGTAGCGATGGCCGATCACATCAGCTATGGCCGGCAGGGTGCATGGCATCCATTTTCCGCGCTTGGGGCCATGGCCGTTTCGACGGCTCAAGTCACCCTGACTACCGCCTATGCGAACAATCTGATGCGTTCGCCTGTCGAGTACGCGCAAGCAGCGCTGTCATTGCACGCGTTGGCCAACGGTCGATTTCAAGCAGGGCTGGGCGCTGGCTGGGTCAAGGACGAGATTGTCGCCTCCGGCCTGGAGTATCCGCCACCGCGAATACGGGCCGAACGATTCCGAGACGCAGTCCTGATCGTCCGCGATCTCCTTCGAGGGTCCTGCCGCCATGACGGAGATCATTACAAGGTAGATCTCGGCGCAGTCGGCCCGCGAGCAGACCCGGCGCCGCTTCTGGCAGCTTCGCTCGGTGGACCCTGGACGATCAGACACATCGGCCCTCTGGTCGACCGCATCGAGATCAATCCGGCCGGAGCGGCTATTCGAGAAGGGCGCTTCAACACGGAGATCCTGGCCAGTACTAGCCCCGACGATGTTCGATCACTCATCGACCGAGCCCGCGAAGCGAACTCTGCTGCTCAAGTCGGTTTGGGTGTGTTTGTCGCCGCGGGCGACGGACCGATGGTCGATGCCTTGAAAGCGGCCTTCGGGGCGGGGTTCGAATCGGGCCTGGCCGGCTCACCGCAGCAGGTCTCGGACAGTGTGAGGGCCCTCGGCGACTATGGGATCGATCGCGTTACCCTGGTTTCCCTGGTCCCGGGCTCCTTCGAGCTTCTGGCTCCCGTGCTGCTCACCTAAGCCTCGTCCACCAGTTGCGGTAGGCGTTGCGGTCGGCGTCTGCGGGGACCTGTCCGCCGAATACGCCGCGCGCCGAGTCGCTCGTGGCTACGTCCGCATCCGGAACCTCACGCGTACGAATAAAAGTTCTCCGGCAAGTACGCGCACCGGCTGATCACCGGTGGCATCCGCCACAACCTCCCGCAGGAAGCGCGGGACGCGTTCGTCGATGCCGTCGTCGATGTCGACGCTTTCGTGTCCTCAGAGACCCTGCTCGACACCAGTAGAAAGGCAGCACCATGACTTCACCTACTGTCGTACTCGTTCACGGCGCCTTTGCTGACGCTTCGAGTTGGTCGGGGGTGATTGCCGAGCTGCAAGCGGCCGGCGTGAATGTCGCCGCACCCCCGAACCAGCTACGCGGGATATAGCTGGAATTGCCCGAGGGCGCTACGCGGACAGTGTGCTGCCTTTCGCTGCCGAATTTCACGCAGTCCAACGAGTATGGCGATCACACTTGCACGTCGTTGGCCAGGCGATTTTTGCATTCCGTGCGTCGGACATAGGTGCCTACGGCGACTGCTACCGCCGGGGCACCGGCGAACTTGACGCAACAGTCACCTCTCGACAGACTGACCCAACAACGAACCAACCGGTCGGTATCCACAGGGGGCTGTGAGGGGAGGTCGGAGACTGGCGGATCCTCGGTGATCCGTCTTAAGCCGAGCGGTAAGTCGCTCTGGGGCCATATATGCCGCGCCTAACGCCCTCCCGTCCATATACGGCTGGTTGCTGTGGCGCGCCTTTCGCTGGCGGCGCGTAACCGTCAGCAGCGGTCAGCCGCCGCACGTGCCATCACAGGTTCGAACTGGCGCACGAAAAGTATGGGGGAGCCATGTCGACGTATTTCGAGCGGAATGGACTGAAAACAGCGCGCGCGGGGTTGAGCGGGCGCTCATGGTGCGGCGGGGCCGCGATCCTGCTCATTGCATCGCTGCTGGTGGCTGCGTGCGGGGGAAGTGGGTCCGGTTCGTCGAGCAACAGCGCCACGACAGGGGCACAAGGTGGCGCAACTGCCGCGAAGCCGGCCACCGGAGATCCGTTCGTCATCGGCTGGACAGACTCCCAGACAGGCGCGACGGGACCGGGCTACCTGGCGACTGGGATCGCCGGGCTGCAGACCTATGTCACGAGCCTCAACAACCGGGGCGGCGTGTTCGGTCGGCCGATCAAGCTAGAGGTCCTCGACGATCGGGGCGATCCGTCAGCGGCGGTCACGAACTTCCGTCAACTGGCGGACGGGAAAAGCCTCGCAGTATTCGGCTCGTCCACCAGCACATATGCCGCTGCGCAAGCGCCTCTGGCGAATGAGCTCAAGCTTGCCCTGGTGGCCGGCGGCGTTCCCGACGCCTTGATCTACCCGCCTCAGAAGTACTTCTTCGCGTCGAATCTGGCTCATACAGCGTCGGCCCAGGTGCAGTTGGACTACGCCGCCGGCCTGATGAAAGAGGCTGGGGTATCCAAGCCCAAAGTGGCGGTCTTCACCGTGGATACGGCCTCCGCCAAGGAGTTTCGCGCCTACGTCGAGAAGAAGGTCGGCGAGATGAGTTGGACGCAGGTCCAAAGCCAGATCTACAAGATTGGGGATACCGACCTGTCCGCACAGATGTCGGCCATCGCCAGGTCCGAGCCAGATGTGGTCATCACCTTGGTCGGCAGCAACGACGTTCGCCTCTTCGTTGGGCAGCTGCGGCAGCGGGGGATGAACAAGCCAATCATCAACACCTATGCGGGCTCCGACGAGCCCGTGTTCACGCAGCTGAAGGACGACAAGTTCTTTGCTCCCCGCTCCTTCGTGTGGCCCACGGACTCCGTGGCCGCCGATATGGCGACCCAGGCCAAGAGCGCCGGACAGGCGGACCAGATGGTCAGCACCTACTTCACGCGCGGTTATGTACTCGGTCAGTTGATCGAAGCGACGCTGAATGCGTGTGGGAAGGACTGCGATCGGGCCAAGTTCCGTGACGCTCTGGAGACCGTCAAGGAGATCGACGCCAAGGGGCTCTCCGGTCGCCTGTCGCTCGGCCCTGACGACCACCAGCTGGTTTCGAGTGCGCAGATGTTCAAGTGGGACGGGCAGAAGGGCCATTCGGCTGCCGTCTCGGATTGGATCGATGCCGAGGCCAAAAGCCGGTGAGTGAGGCAGGCGGCGGCGTCGCCTCGGAGGCCTCGCCGGTGGCAGGGTCTGACGCCGACCGCCGAGCCACGACGACCGCGTCGAGTCCCCACGCGCCTGAGGCCCTGGCCGCCCGGCCGCTCGTCGTACATTTTGTTGAGCGTGCTCGGCGCCATCCGACCCACGTCGCGTTTCGCTACAAGGACCTGGGCATCTGGCAGGAGATGACGTGGGCGGGCTACCGGGAGCGGGTTGAGCGCCTGGCGCTCGGTCTGTCGGAGCTCGGTGTCGGTAGAGGGGACTGTGTCGCCGTCATGGCGCAGCCGGTTCCCGAGTGGCTGTACGCAGATATGGCCCTGCAATCTCTGGGCGCGCTGACGGTCGGCATCTATCCGACGATGACGCCCGAGGAGCTGCGCCAGCTGCTCGACTCCTGCCGCCCGCTGGTCGCCATCACGCGGGACGGGGACGAGGTCGCGCGGCTTAATGACTCGGGCCACGAGGGAATCTCCGACGTTGTCCTCATCGACTCATCGTCGGGGTG
>JAXDQG010000035.1:0-11705 GCA_034667945.1 Acidimicrobiia bacterium
ATCTTCCCGGTCTCGGCCAACACCAGGGCCAGCACTGCGCTCAGGGTGGGGAAGTAGCTGAACTCCTGGATGGCAGCCCGTACGTCGCCCTCGAGCTCGCCCAAGGTGCCGAGGTCCCGCGCGGAGACGACCAGCTGGGCGACTCGATATGCCGGCGCGACCGAGACCTCGAGTCGGCCGCCCAGCTGGGCGGCCTGCTCGGCGATCAGGGTTGCCTCTCGCTGCTGGCCACGTAGCCCGGCGAGCTCAGCGGCATACACCTGGGCGTACCAGCGGTGCAGGGGCTCTCGCGAGCGCTCGGCCACACGCTCGAGCGCCTGGAGCTCGGTCAGGAACCTGGCGATATCGCCGGCGCGTAGAACGTCGGCCGCCAACCAGGCATGCGCCTCGAATTCCAGATCGAGATCGTCGAGGCGCAGGGCGAGGGCAACCAAACGCTCGCCGATCTCGACGCGTTCCGCCAGGCCGCCCGGCCCCCTCAGCGTGAACTGGCGGGCGTGCAACGCCACGCCGACGGCACGGTCGTCGCCGCTGCGCTCTGCCACCGACAGCGCCTCGCCGCTCAGTTCGGCAGACTTGTTGCCCTGCTGCCAGTACAGCTCGACAGCCATGCGGCTCAGCAGCGCCGTCCGTTGTGCGAGATCCAGCCCTTCCAGGGAGGCGGCCTCTTCGAGCAGGCGCACCAACGGCCAGTCGACGATGCCGGCGGTGACGACGGTTGCGCCCACGCCGAGAGCCGCATCGGCCAGGGCCTTGCCATCGGACCCGGCTCGGGCCAGGTCCGCGGCCTCTTCGAAGCGCCCCCGGGCGGTTCGCCGGTGCCCAGCTCGGACCGCGACCTCAGCCGCCTCGAGCAGCAACGCCAACCGCTCGTCGGGCTTGGAGCGCCCGGCCAACTGGAGACTGAGGGTCAACCAGCGGTCGGCGTCGGCATGTGCCAGCCGACGTGATGCCCGCCGAGCGGCCAGGACCGTGGCATCCAAGGCGTCGCTGACGTCGCCATCGAGCGCGCCGCGATAGCGATGGAACGCAACCTGGCTGACCAGGTCGTCCCCGAGGTCGCCCCGTGCGGCCAGCTCTTCGGCCACCTTGCGGTGCAGGCTGGTTCTCTCGGCCACAGGCAGCTGCTCGTAGAGGGCTTCCTGCACCACGGCGTGGGCGAACTGGTAGGTCCCTCCGGCATACAAGTCGGCGGTGAGCAGTTGGACCGCAGCCGCCGGCTGAAGAGCCGCCACCGCAGCCAGCTCCGAGCAGCGCAGCACAGCAGCCAGCGGGCCCGCTCCGAATGCCCGGCCGACCACCGCGGCCGCGTGCAAGGCCCGATTGGTCTCCGGCGGGAGAGCGGACAGTCGGGCCCGGATGACCTCGCGTACCGTGGCGGGCACCGAGTTGGCCGCTCCGACACCGGCAGCCTGCACGAGGCGGGCGATCTCCACGACGAACAAGGGGTTCCCGCCCGAACGCGCGGCAACCTCCGGCGCCACCCGGTCGCCGATGTCGGGGCCACAGATCGATGCGACCAACTCGGCCGTCTCGTCGTCGGCCAGGCCTTGCAGGTGCAGCACCGAGCTCGACGTGGCCTCGGCCGAGCCCAGTACCCGTCGCAGCGGGTGGTCCGGTCCGACATCGGTGTCCCGGAAGGACGACAGCACGAGGGCGCGCGCGTCGACCAACCCGGCGGTCAGATACCTCAGCAGCGCCAGGGACGGCTCGTCGGCTTGGTGGACGTCGTCAAGGACGACGACCAAGCCGGCATCTTCGCTGGCCTTGCGCAGCATGGCACCGACAGCCTCGTACAGCCGAAAACGCGAGCCGGCCTGCGTCGCCTCGGGTTCGGTGAGCACCTGCAGGTCCTGCGATGCGACGCCGACCGCCGACGCCAGATTTTCGTCCGCAGCCAGAAGGCCCCGCACCACCTGGACCCATGGCCAGTAAGGCGGAGCACCGCCCTCCTCCCGGCACCGCCCCCAGATGGCCCGGCAGCCTTCGGCCCGAGCATGCTCGACGGCCGCGGTGGCCAGACTGGTCTTGCCGATACCCGGCTCACCAGCGATGAAGACGACGCCGCCGAGACCGGAGCGCGCCTCGGCAATGCGGGCCTGGAGAAACTGCAGGTGGCGCTGCCTACCCACCAATGGGCCGCGGGGCGCCACCGCCATGGCGTAACCGTACCCCTCGCGCTACCCAGCTTCTGTCCGGCCTCTCTCTGGGCAGTTTCTCTCTGGGCAGTTTCTCTCCGGGCAGCTTCTCTACCCGCAGCCCTTCAGGCCGTCGTCGGCGCGACGAACAGCAGCGCCGGAGTTTCGAGCAGGGTGCGGATGCGCTGGATGAACTGCGCCGCGTCCCAGCCATCGATCACGCGATGGTCGAAGGACGAGGAAAGGTTCATGACATGGCGAGGCACGATCACGGCATCTTCGTAGACCGGTTTCACCTGGATCTTGTTGACGCCGATCACAGCCACCTCCGGGTAGTTGATGACCGGCGTGGAGACGATGCCACCGAAGGCGCCGAGGCTGGTGATCGTGATGGTGGACCCGGTGAGCTCGGCGACCGTGATGCGAGCAGATCGGGCGGCGTTCGACAAGCGGGTGATCTCGGCCGCGCTGTCCCAGAGGTCGCGGCGGTGCGCGTTCTTGAGCACGGGCACCATGAGGCCCTTCGGCGTCTGCACCGCGATGCCGGCGTGCACCGCCCGATGACGCTGCACGATCCCGTCGTCATCATTGAAGCGGGCATTCAGCTGCGGGAAGTCCTCGAGCGCGACGACCATGGCCCGTACGAGGAAGGGCAGCAGCGTGAGCTTCACCGGCTGGTCGGGGACTCGCCGGTTGAGGGATTCCCGTACCTTCTCTAGCTCGGTGACGTCCACTTCCTCGACGTAGGTGAAGTGAGGGATCTTCCGCTTGGAAAGCTGCATCCGCTGGGCGATGTTCCGGCGGAGGCCGATGATCTTGACGTCCTCGACCACGTCGTCATCGGCGTCCTGCGCGGTTGGCGCCGGGGTGGTGGCGACGCGGCGGGGGGCGGGCGAAGCTGACGGCGCGGTGCCCCGCGCGATCAAGGCGTCGAGATCCTCGTGCTCGATGCGCTGGTCGGGACCCGATCCGGCCACTCGGGCGAGGTCGATCCGCAGGGCCTTCGCTCGGCGTCGCACCGCCGGGGATGCCAGCGGGCGTTCACCCGTCGGTCGGTGGCCGTTGCCTTCCACCGCGTCGTCGGCCGGCCCCGTGGCCGGCTCTGGTGAGGCGCCTCTCTGGTCACCTCCAGCCGGTGCGCTTGCGGCAAGCGGCGCAGGGCGGGCGGGCTCGCTGGGCTGCGGTGGCCTGTTTGGTTCGGCAGACTCAGGAGGTTTGGTGGTCTCGGCCGTCTCGGTTGGCTGGCCGGCATTGGTTGGCTCCGAGGCGTCATGGTCTTCCACGGGGCGCAGCGTCGGGGCCGGCAGCTCGTCCCCCTCCGCCCGACCGTCGACCTCGATGCCGATCAGGTCCGCGCCGATGCGGATGATGTCGCCGGCGTCACCAGCCAGCCAGGTGACGGTGCCCTGCACGGGCGAGGGCAGTTCGACGGTTGCCTTGTCGGTCATCACGTCGACGAGCACGTCGTCCTCGGCGATTGCGTCGCCGACGTTCACGTGCCAAGCGACGATCTCGGCCTCGGCAATGCCTTCGCCGACATCGGGGAGCTTGATCATGTACGCGCTCACGTCACGCTGCCATTACGCGCTTGAGGGCTGCTGCAACCCGTGAGGGACCCGGGAAGTAGTCCCACTCCTGGGCGTGCGGATACGGCGTGTCCCAACCCGTGACCCGCTCAATTGGTGCCTCCAGATGGTAGAAGCAGCTCTCCTGAACCGAGGCGGAAAGCTCGGCACCGAAGCCGCTGGTTCGCGTGGCCTCGTGCACAATGACGCAACGACCCGTCTTGCGTACCGACTGCTCAATGGTGTCGAGGTCGAGCGGCCAAATGGTGCGGAGGTCGATGATCTCGGCGTCCACTCCGCTCTCGTTGGCGGCCGCCTCGGCGACATAGACCATGGTGCCGTAGGCCAGCACTGTGACCTCTTCACCAGCGCGTCGAACCGCTGCGCTGGCCAGCGGAATCTGGTAGTGGCCTTCGGGGACTTCTCCCAATGGATGGTTCGACCAAGGCACCGCCGGTCGATCGTGGTGACCGTCGAATGGGCCGGTGTACAAACGCTTCGGTTCGAGAAAGATAACGGGGTCGTCGTCTTCGATGGACGCGATGAGCAGCCCCTTGGCATCGTAGGGATTGGAGGGCATGACAGTCTTGAGTCCACAGACATGGGTGAAGATGCCCTCGGGACTCTGGCTGTGCGTCTGACCACCATGAATGCCCCCGCCGCATGGCATCCGTACCGTGAGGGGCGCCGTGAACTCGGCACCCGATCGGTAGCGAAGCCGGGCCGCTTCGGAGATCAGCTGGTCAAGCCCGGGATAGACATAATCGGCGAATTGAATTTCGGGCACCGGACGCAGCCCGTAGGCCGCCATGCCAATGGCCGCGCCGATGATGCCACCTTCGGCAATCGGTGCATCGAAGACTCGCTCGGCACCGTATTTCTTCTGCAGTCCGTCGGTACAGCGGAAGACCCCCCCGAAGTAGCCGACGTCTTCGCCGAAGACCACGACGCTGTCGTCGCGCTCGAGCATCACGTCGAGCGCCGAGCGCACCGCGCCGCTCAGGGTCATTGCCGGCATTGCCCGGCCTCCTCGGCCTCCTCGGCCTGTGCCCGCTGGCGCACGAGATGCTGCGGCATCTCCTTGAACACGTCCTCGAAGATGCTCTTGAAGTCGGCCACGCGCCCATCGAGCAATGTGCCGTACCCCTCGGCTTCCCTGGCCGCGGCGCGCACCTCTCTATCGAGATCGGCCTGCAGCTCCGCATGCTGCTCCTCTGACCATTCTCCGATGGCGATGAGGTGCTTCTTCAGCCGCTCGATGGGGTCGCCCAGCGGCCACGATTCCCACTCATCCGACGGCCGGTACCTCGACGGATCATCCGAGGTGCTGTGGGCGGACGCACGATAGGTGACCCACTCGATGATGGTCGGCCCGAAGTTGCCCCGGGCTCGCTCGCTGGCCCAGCGCGTTGCGGCCAGAACGGCCAGATAGTCGTTGCCGTCAACGCGGAGCGCCGGAATGGCGTAGCCGACGGCGCGAGCTGCGAACGTCGTGCCTGCGCCGCCGGCGATGCCTTGGAACGACGAGATCGCCCACTGGTTGTTGACGATGTTGAGGATGACTGGTGCTTGGTAGGTATGCGCAAAGGTGAGTGCGTGGTGGAAGTCCGCCTCGGCGGTGGCTCCCTCTCCGATGAACCCGGATGCTATGGCTGTGTCACCGCGAATGGCCGACGCCATCGCCCACCCGACAGCTTGAATGAACTGGGTGCCGAGATTGCCCGAAATGCTGAAGAAGTCAGCCTCCTTGGAGGAATACATGATGGGCATCTGCCGTCCATGGAGCCGGTCTTTCTCATTTGAATAGACCTGGCACATCATGTCGACAAGGGACCACTCGCGAGCGATCAGCCACCCTTGCTGGCGGTATGTCGGGAAGCACATATCGCCTACACGGAGCTCGAGCGCCTGTCCGACGGCGATAGCTTCTTCGCCCGTGCAGCGCATGTAGAATGACGTCTTGCCTTGACGCTGAGCGGTCAGCATCCGGTCGTCGTAGATGCGGGTCTTGACCATGGCCCGCAAACCACGCCGGAGATCGTCGGCGTTCACATCGGGATTCCATGCACCTACGGCCTTCCCGTCATCGTCGAGAACCCTTATGAGCGAATACGCCAGATCGCGTATGTCGGTAGGTTCGACGTCAACCTCAGGCCGGCGGACCGAGCCCGCCTCGGGCACCGGTAGATACGAGAAGTCGGCCTTGTCTCCGGGACGGGCCGACGGTTCAGGGACAAGGAAGCGCAGCGGCCTGGCTTCACTCATTTGGCCTCCCTTCGGAGCGAAGTTTACCCCTGAATGGCGGCCTCTATGTCCCGACTGCCGGGGTGGGTCACGCCCGCCGGGTATGTCACGACCGCCGGGGCAGTCGCTCACATGAAGTTGCGGGTGTGCAGCGCCGAGAGCTCGCTCGCGTCGTCGGCACTGAATCCCAGCCGAACCAGCCGGCGCCGCCGGCCTTCGTCCATGTCCGCTTGGAGCTCGCGCACCCGGCCCCAGCCCATGGCGATGGCCTCGGGCGTCCATGAGCCGGCGGCCAGAACGACCAGGGCGTCGTGGACGTCGCTCGAAAGGCCGGTCGTCGTCTGCAGTGCCTCGTGACGACGTTCGACGGCGGCCCGCAGTCGCCCCCGGAGGCCGGGGTCGATGCGGATGTGCTGCTCGAGATGCGCGAGCCCGAACGCCACATGGCGGCTCTCGTCCTGCAGCGCCAGACGGGCCACCTGTCGCGTCACCGGGTCGGGAGCGTGACGCTCGAGGAAGGCGAGCAGGTTGAGGAAGGTGCCTTCGCCGAGAACCGACAGCAGGAACGACGCCAGAGTGAAGTCCGGCTCGGCCAGCAACGTCTGGAGCGAGGCCCGTCCGCCGTTTCCCGAGGTGCCCAGCTGGCCGTCCGGAGCGCGAAGCGACGCTCGGCGGCTGAAGACCTCGACATGGCGGGCTTCGTCGGCCACCTGCACGGCGAGCACTTGGACCACCTCACGGAAGTGTGGATGCAGCCGGGCGATGAACCGGGCGGGTACCTGCAGGGCGGCCTGCTCGTTCTCGATCAGGTAGGTCATGACCTGGACGACGGCCGCTTCGACGTCGGGTGGCAAATCGAAGGGCGCGGTCCAGTCGACGGCGGTGGCCGGATCCCACTGAGAGGCCGCCGCCTGGGCGTACAGGCGTGGCGCGATGTCCGCCCACACGATGTACTTCGTGTCGAGATCTGCGCTGGTGAGCGGAGGGCCGCCGGCCTCGACGAGTGCGCCTCGCGCTGCCAGTCCCCACCCGGCCGCCGCCCGCTCCGCCACGCCGTCCGGCCCGGAGCGGCCGGCTCGTTCGGCGAGGTGCCAACGGCTCGTGTCGGCGGTGCCCCGTACGAGCACGCGATCTTCCACGACCGCATGGCCCTGCGATCGCGCCCAAGCTCGAAGGTGCATCGTGAGGTGCCGGTCCGTGCCCTCGACCTCGAGCTGTTCCCCGGGCGCAAGGCCGGCAAGGGCGCGCTGAACCAGGAGGTGTGCGCCCTGTTCGAAGCTGAGGTGCTCAAGGTCGATAGCCGGCAGCGGTGATCGCTCCTTTCTCGTCGTAGAACCCGGCGCCGTCAACGGCTCGCTCCAAAGCGTTGTATCCCGACGTGCGACCGGGCTTCCATTGCTTCAGGCCTTCGAGGTCCAGCAGCGGCCGGACGTCGGGGTCGCCGTAGTCCATGGAAAGGAGTAGCTCCTGGAACCGGGCGATAAGCGGGTTGGGAGCTGCAGCCGACACGGTCATGTTGCAGTGGTCGAAGGGCGCGGTCTGGGCGAGCACCCGGGTGGAATCCGCCGGGAGGAGACCCTCACGACCGAACATGAGGTGGTTGGCGTCGATCATGCAGGCGGCATCGACCTCGCCGGCGATCAGCGCCCGGGCGGCGTCGCGTTCGCCACCGACATGGTCGCCGTGGAGCCCGACGCCGATGTCGAAGCGTCGGATCCGAACGTCTCTGCCGGGGGTCAGGCCGAGTGAGCGAAGGTGATCGAGCGGCAGCAGGGTGGCCTGCGGCGAGTCGATTGCGCCGGTGGCAACAACTTTGCCCCGTAGGTCGGCGGCTTGTCGGATAGGCGAATCGGCACGGACGACAACGATCGAAGTGAGATCGCAGTCGCTGTCGCGCATGGCGATGGCATGCACGGGCGAGCCGTTGGCGGCACCGAGGCGGCGGGCCCGTACCCACGCCAGCGGCGAGTTCCAGGCCGCATGGATCCTTCCGGCCAGAAGGTCGGCAACCTGACGTTCGTAGTTGGAATAGAGCAGGTAGTCGAACGCCAGGCCCTTGCTGTCGAACCACCGCCGGAAGCCTTCCCAGATGGTCACGACCTTCGGGTCGTACGCGACGGCGCCCATCAGCACGACGTCGCTGTTCATGATGCCTCCAGGTTCACGACGCCTCCGGGTTCATGACGTTTCCTGGTTTCACGACGCCTCCAGCAGTGGCATGCCGGCGATGGCGCGACCGACGAAGTCGAGCAGGGCGTCGGTCGTCGGCGCCATCACCCGGGCGGCCCGAGCGTCCCGGAAGGCGCGTTCGACGCCGAGCTCTTTGCGGAAGGCGCTGCCACCGCACACCTTCATCGCCAGGTCGGTGACCGCGAGCGCCGCCTCGGCAGCCGCTGCCTTCACTTCCAGCACCCGCAGCATGGCGTCTTCCCGGCCCGCGCCCCAGGCGGACAATGTGTCGTTGACCAGTGCTCTCACGGCGTCGGTCTGAATGCGCATCCGGGCCACATCGGCCCGGATGACCGCCTGTTGCATCAACGTCTGGCCCAGATGCTCGAGCTGGGTCGCGGTGGCGTGGTGCAGCGTCTCCCGGGTCACCGCCTCCATGAGGCCGATGGAGAATGCTGCGCTGAGCACGAGGAACCAGGGCAACGCCGTCGACAGTGCGAGATCGAGCCCGGCGCCGTCTGGCCCCAGCATCGCCTCGGGCGGTATGCGCACGTTCTCCGCCACCACGGGTGTGGAGCTGTTCCCCCGCAGACCGAGACCGTCGAATGCGCCTGATCCGTGGAGTCCCTCGGCCGTCGCCGGTACCAGCCACAACGTCATGGGACCGCCGGCGCCCCCCAAGGGACGACTCGACCAGACGTAGCTGTCTGCGTGGCCGGCCGACGTCACCCAGCTCTTGCGGGCGTCGAGGCGGACCGCCCCGGTGTCCTCCGTGGCTGTGCCGAGCGGCGCCCAGAAATGGCTGCGCGAACCCACCTCGGAGAACGCCAGCGTGCTCAGGTGGGCACCGGAGCCCACGGCGCGCCGGACCTCTTCCGGACCGCTGGCCTCGAGGACGGCGACGGCGGCGTAATGCATCAGCACCACCATGGCGGTGGAGCCGCAGGCCGCGGCCAGTGCCTCGATGACCGAGGCCGCCTCGCCAAGGCCCTGGCCGCCGCCCCCGAGGTCGGCCGAGGTCGTGAGGCCGAGGATGCCGCCGTCGGCGAGCGCGGCGATGCCGGTACGGGGGAATGCGCCCTCGCGGTCGACCTCAGTCGCCGCCGGCGCGACGACCTCGTCGATGACGCGCGCCAGCGCGCCGATTGCGTCGTTCAACGAACTCTCCTCTGTCTTCGCTTCTTCTGATGTGTTCGCTTCTTCTGATGTGTTCGCTTGTTCTCGCCCGACCGGGCGAGCTCACGGAAAGTCAGCGCATTTGCGGCAACGCGTCACCCCCTCTCCAGGTCTTGGTCGCAGGGCTGACGCTACCCCTTGGGACTCGCCTGCGGGTGGGGCCCGGAGGTCGTCCGTTCACGGGCTTTCGGCGTGCGTCTGACCCCGTTGCGTGACCGACCAGCCCGAGCAAGTCGGAAGCCCACGAGCCGATCTCGGCGCCGCCGGAGACCAAAGGACTCGGCTCGAAGCGGTGTCGTAAGCTCGCCGTTCGTCGCCTCTTGCGCCGATCGCGACGCGGAGGGGCAGCGGGGGACTGCGCGAACCGACCGGGGGGACGATGGGCGAGCAGCGAGGACTCGAGCGGATCCGGGTCCTGGAGATCGGAGGAGGCGTCGGTCTGGCCTGGACGGCCAAGCTGTTCGCCGACTTGGGAGCCGATGTGATCCGCTACGAATTCGGCGACGACCTGGTGCGGCGCCGCCCCCATCAGGCGGCGCGCTGGCTGAATACCAACAAGTACTCGGTCACCGAGGCTGGCGAGCTCGATGGGTTGATGCAAGGCGCGGACATCCTGCTGCACGACCGCCGCCCGTCCGAGTCCCGAGCGCTCGGCGTGGCCTTCGAGCAGCTCTCGACCCGTTGCCCGCAGCTGGTCGTCGGCTCGATAACGCCATGGGGCGCCACCGGGCCCTACGCCGAGTACCAGGCCGAGGAGCTCACCGTCATCCACGCCTCGAGCTGGGGTTTCCTGAGCCCGAGCGCCGCTACCGACATCACCGCGCCGCCGCTCAAGGCCTATGGCCATCACGCCAGCATCATCACGGGCACCGTGGCCGCCACCGCTGTGCTCGCGGCCTTCAACCGGGCCGAGCGCACTGGACAAGGCGAGCACGTCGACTTCTCGACGTTCGGTGCGGCCGCCCGGATGACCGAGACCGCGCCGGTGTCCGCCACCTACCAAGGGCAGGATGCGTCGCGGCTCGGGGTCAAGACCGTGGTGCCTTGGGGCATCTACCAATGCCGAGACGGGCTGATGCAGTTCATCGCCGTCGAGCAGAGCCAGTGGCTTGCCTTGGTGGAGCTGATGGGCAACCCGGAATGGGCCCAGCTCGAGGTGTTCGCCACCAACGCTGATCGTCAGCAGAACGCCGATCTCGTCGAGCTCTACCTGTCGGAGTGGATGGCCCAGCAGTCGGTCGACGAGCTGTACCGAGCCGGCCAGCAGGCCCGCCTCTGCATGTCGCCGGTGTACACGATGGAGCAGCTCGGTGCGGACGAGCACTTCGAGGCCCGACGTTTCTTCGCCGAGACCCCGGATGGCCTCCGGCTGACGGGTCCGGGCTTCAAAACCGACCCGGCATGGTGGTCGGTACGTCGACCGGCGGCGGAGCAAGGTCACCACAACGGCCAGGGCTGGCCCGGTCGCCCAGCCACCAAGGCTTCCCAGGTTCCGCCGTCAGAGCCAGCGTCGCCAAGCCGCCCCCTCGATGGCATCCGCATCTGCGACTTCACCTGGATCTGGGCGGGTCCCTACTGCACCCAGCTTCTCGCCCATCTCGGCGCCGATGTGATCCGCCTCGAGTCTCCCGATCATCCCTGCCTGTTCCGGCGCCTGCCGTTCAACCCTCCCGACCTGCCGCTCACACCGGACACGTGTGGACTGTTCCACCTGTACAACTCGGACAAGCGCAGCGTGGCGCTCGACATCGGCCATCCGGGCGCGCACGAGGTCGTCCGGCGGCTTGTCACCATCAGCGACGTGGTCATCGACAACTTCGCAGTCGGCACCATGGCCAAGCTGGGCTTCGGGGTCGACGACCTGCGGGCCATGAACCCGGACGTGGTGGTCGTGTCGCTCTCCGGCTACGGACAGACCGGCCCGTCGTCGGAGTACATGGCCTATGGGCCCGCTGGAGGCGCGGTGGCCGGTCTGTACGCGGCAACCGGGTACGAAGGCGATCTGGCGCGCGAGACCGGCATCGCCATCGGCGATCCCTGCACGGGGATCACCGCCGCGTGGGCCACGGTGGCCGCGTTGACCGCCCGCCGTCGCCAGGGCGAAAAGGCGCGCGTCGATGTGGCCATGGTGGAAGCCATTGCCACGACCATCGGCGAGGCCTGGATGTCCTATGTCAGCGACGGCGTCGTGCCTCGGCCGTTGGGAAACCACGATCCCCAGTGGTCGCCCCACAACTGCTATCAGGCCGAGGGAGTAGACCGCTGGGTGACCATCGCCTGTACGAGCGAGGCACAATGGCAAGCGCTCTGCCAGGTCGTCGATCCCCGGCTGGCCGACGATCCCCGCTTCGCCGACCCGGACGCCCGCAAGGCGCACGAGGACGAGTTGGACGCCAGTCTCTCGGCGTGGACA
>JAXDQG010000036.1:0-3463 GCA_034667945.1 Acidimicrobiia bacterium
CCTCCCGCTCGCGTTGGCCCTGCCGGTTCTGGGCCAGCAGGATCAGGGGCGCCGCGTAGGCCGCTTGGGTCGAAAACGCCAGGTTCAAGAGGATGAACGGATACGGATCCCAGCGCAGCCCGGCGGCGACCAGGTTGATGATGATCCAGACCACGACGATGGCGCTCTGGGCGACCAGGAACCGAGCGGTACCGAGAAAACGGGCGATCGACTCGGAGAACCGGCCGAACGCCTCGGGGTCGTAGTGGACGCCGAAGCGAAGTTGGCTGCGCGGAACGGACAGGTCAGGTGTACGTCGCATCTGCTCACCTCACCGACGAACGCCAGCCCTCGGGCAGCAGGCGATCGAGAACGTCGTCAACCGAGACCGCTCCGAGGAGCCGACCGGACCCGTCACAGACCGGCAGGGCAAGCGAATCGTAGGCCGCCAGACGACGAGCGACCGTGACACCGGCCACATCCGGTCGTAGGGGCGCCGGACCCTGTCCCACACAGCGGCCGAGTGGCGTGCTCGGCGGTTCGCGCAGGAGACGCTGGAAGGAGACGGTCCCCAGGTAGCGGCCCGTCGGCGTGACCAGCGGCGGCTCGACCACGAAGACCTGCGCGGCCTCGGCGGCCAGCACGTCGGGGTCGCGGATGCGCGCCAGTGCTTCCGCCACCATGGCGTCCGGACCGAGCACGACCGGGGCTGGATTCATCAGCCCGCCGGCGGTGTCCCCTCCATACGACAACAGGCGCCGAAGCGCCCCGGCCTCGTCCGGTGCCATGGCCTGCAGCAGCTCTTCCCGGGCGGGGCGGGGAAGCACTGTCAGCACGTCGACCGCATCGTCCGCTTCCATCTCCTGGAGCACATCGGCGGCTCGCTCGACGTCCAGACCCTCCAAGATGTCGCCGGCCGTGGCGTCCGGCAGCTCGGCCAACACGTCGGCCAGGTCTTCATCGTCCAGCAGGTCGGCCAGCTGGCGCCGACCCTCGCCCGGAAGCTGTGCGACCGAGACCGCCAGGTCGGCGGGGTGCAGGTCCCACCACTCTCCCAGTGAGGCAGCCGCATCGTCGGAGTGCCAAAGGTCGGCACCTGCCGACCAGCTCACCACTCGACCGGCCCGTCGCCGGCGCAACACGCGGGGTCCCACCAGCTGGACCGCGTGGACCCACCATCCGGGCTCGTCGTCAGCCGGGCCCAGGGCCAAGTCGCCGACCACCTCATCGCCGACCCGCGCGCCCACGACCTGGCTGGCCAGCAACTCGCCCGGTCGGAGCCGGAAGCGGCGAAGGTCGACGGCGTTGGTGCGCAGGCGCAGGCCACTCGCCTCGACCTCGCCGACCCGGTTGGCGTTGAGGAAGATCTGACGGCGCTGCACCTGCACCACGAAGCCGATGACCCTCGGCGGACGCTGCGATCCACGAGGGCCGATGATGACGTCCTCCACACGACCGATGGGCATGCCGTCGGCGTCGAGCAGCGGCAACCGACGCACCCGGGAGGCAAAGGCCGTCTGCATCTGCACCACGCTCCCCGTGTATTCCGGTCGGACTGCCGGGTGTCGTCCCCGCGTTCCCGCCTCAGCCGGCGGCCACCGGCTCGGGAATGTGCGGACCCATCAAATCTGCCATGTTGAGCTGGTAGAAACGGTCGAGCTCGACATCGGAACACCCGGTCAGTGACTCGCCGAAGCGCTTCAGCGGATTCCGGCCGCCCTCGACGTGCGGATAATCGGAGGAGAAGAGGCAAACCTCCGGGCCGGAGTTGCGGATGATCCAGCCAGTGTCCTCGTGCGGATACGGCGTGACCCGGACCTGTCGCCGCACGATCTCGGAGGGCGGCGCAGACAGCCGCTGGAGCCGCTCCTCGTTCTTGCGGAAGGCGTTGAAGGCCGAATCGAGATAACGCATCCAGCCGGGCAGCCACGACGCGCCCTGCTCGATGATGCCGAAGCGAAGGTCCGGGAAGCGATCGGCCACGCCGTCGAGAATCAGCGTCGCCATCGTCTGCATCGGGTTGTAGGGAATGGCCATGTAGTCGACCGACCGGAAGTTCTCCGCCCCGCCATGGAAGTCGGGCACCGATGGCAGCCCGTTCTCGAAGTATTTGGGCGACAGAAGCTTGCCGCCGCCGCCAACGTGCATGACGATGGGTACGCCGGCCTCCTGGGCCCGGGCCCACACTCCGTCCAACCCGATATGGGAGGGCGAGTGGCTACGGGGGCACTGCGAAGCGATCATCAGGGCTTTGCAGCCCCACTCGATGGCCCGCGCTGCCTGCTCGGCGGCGTGCTCGAGGTCCATCAGGCAGACGTAGCCGACGCCGAGCAGGCGGGGATCGACCTCGCAGAAGTGGGCGACACCCCGATTGTGGGCATCGGCCATGGCGTAGGCGAGCTCGACATCGTCACCCGCCTCGGCCAGGACGAGCTCGGCGGCCGAGAACGTGGTGAAGATCAGCTGACTGGCGAACCCGAGCTGGTCGAGTGCCTGGCTCCGATGGTCTCGCTCGAATGCGCCGATGGCGAAGTAGTTCTTGCGCAGGGTCACCTGCGAGGCCTCGGCCCGATACTCAGGATCGAGATGGAGCGGACAGGTGTGGGCAACCCAGTCCACCTTGGCACCCTCGGGCCCGATGCCACCAATGCGGAAGCGGGGCATGCGGTCACGGAACGCCGGGTCCGCGTGCTCGGTCAACCAGGCGGCCGGCTCCATGATGTGGGCGTCGGCGTCGTGGTAAGCCCGTCCCGTGGCATACGCCATGATCTGATCACTCCTGGTCGTCGGGTCTGGACTCGGTCGATCAAGGCGATGTCGACCAAGGAAGGATACGCAGCAGTACTGTTCGCCGGCGCGGTGACATGGGCGGGCACTTCACCAGCGCCCACGGTGACACGGGCGGGCACTTCACCAGCGCCCACGGTGACACGGGCGGGCAGGAGCAGATCGTGGAGCAACTGACGTCATGAAGGTCGGCATCTTCGGCTTCCCCACCGACGAATCACTACCGGTGCCCCAGCTGGCCCGTGAAGTGGAAGATCGGGGCTATCACTCGCTCTGGGTGCCGGATCACTCGCACATCCCGACCTCGAGACGAACACCGCCCGGGGGCCGGAAGACCGCACGCCCACTGCCCGAGGAGTACCGCCGCAACCTCGATCCCTTCGGCGCGCTGGCGGCCGCAGCCGCCGTGACCAGTCGCATCGAGCTCGGCACCGGGGTGTGCCTGGTGGCGCAACGCCACCCGATCTGGACGGCCAAAGAGGTCGCCACGGTCGACCAGCTGTCCAACGGCCGGTTCCGCTTCGGGATCGGCTTCGGCTGGAATCGCGAGGAGATGGCGCACCACGGGGTCGACTTCGCCACACGGCGCGCTCGGGGTCGGGAGCACATCCTGGCCATGCGAGAGCTGTGGACCAATGACGAGGCCTCCTACGAGGGCGAATTCGTGCGTTTCGAGTCGTCGTGGGCTTGGCCCAAG
>JAXDQG010000037.1:0-5035 GCA_034667945.1 Acidimicrobiia bacterium
AGCAGCGCGCCAGCGCTGACCGCAGGCAGGACCTGCCGCAGCGTCACGCGGAGGAAGACCCGAGCGGACCCGTGGCCCAGTGCTCGGGCGACCTCCTCCTGGGCGGGATCGAGACGGCGCAGCGCGGCGGTGACGGGCAGATACACATAGGGATACGAGGCCAGGGTGAGCACCAGGACCGCGCCGGCAAAACCGGCGATGGATCGGCGCCACGACAGCCAGAGATACGCCGACACGTAGGAAGGGACCGCAAGTGGCAGCGTCAGCAACACATGCCACAGTCGCCGCAAGGGGAGGTCCGTACGTACCACGAGCCATGCTGCGCTCGTCCCGATGAGCATGCAGAGGCAGGTGACGGCCGCGGCCAACATGAGGCTCCGGCGGATGAGGGTGAGCGTGCGTGCCTGGGCCACTTCGGCGACGACGTACCCCCATCCCTGGTCCAGAGCTCGGGCGGCCAGGTACCACAACGGCATGAGCGCCACCCCGGCGGCGGCCAGCGAGGGGACGAGAAGCAGCAGCGGGGGCCGGCGAGAGCCACGCCCGCGCTCCCAGGATCGCCCCCGCCGTTGCGGGCTCACCGTGTCTCCGGCCGTCGCTGTCATGGCCTTCTCACGTTGTGAGCAGACCAACCGCCACGAGGAGGTCCTGCGTTGCGGTCAGGCTCCGCAGGTCGGTCAGGTTGACCTTCGGGGGGGCCAGCTGGGCGAGTGGAGGCAGCAGCGGATCTGCCTGCACCCCGGGAACGAGCGGGTACTCCTTCGTGCGTTCCGCGAAGTACTGCTGTCCCTTGTCCGACACGAGGTACTCCACAAGGGAGACAGCGGCGGCCTTGTCGTCCGATTCGGCGAGTATCCCCGCACCCGCGACATTCACCAGCCCGCCAGGGTCGTTGGGCGCCATGAACTGGTTGCGAGCCTTGACCTTGGCCGCGCCCTCGGCGGCGATCTTCTCGTAGAGGTAGTAGTGGTTCACCAGCCCCAGGGCCACCTCGCCGCCGTTCACAGCATCACGTAACTGCGCATTGCCCGGATACGGCTTGGGATCGAGGGCCTTGAAGGCTCGTAGCCACGACTCGGCGCCGGCGTCACCCCGCAGCAGCCGCAGTGCGGTGACGAAGGCCTGCCAGGATGCGTTTGTGGGGGCGTAGCCAATTCGACCCTTCCATCGGGCATCGACGATCTCGCCGATCGTGGCTGGCGGGGTGGGCGCGAGTTCGGGATTGAACACGACGACGCGAGCGCGGCCACTCACCCCGACCCACGTTCGATCAGTGGCCGAGTACTCGGCCGGCACCTTTCCGACGATCGTGTCGGGGAGTGCTTCGAAATGGCCCGCAGCGGCCACCGCTCCAAGCGAGCCGGCATCCTGCGCGATGAAGACGTCGGCGGGCGTCCGGGAGCCCTCGGTCAAGACCTGCCCTGCCAACGCCGTGGAGTCTCCGTAGCGAACCTCGAGTTTCACCCCGGTGTCCTGCTCATATCGGGCAAAGAGATCCTTCATCAGCACTTCGCTGCGCCCGCTGTACACGGTCAATGTGCCGCGCGGGCTCTCGCTGTTACCGCCGACTGCCGCGGTTGTGGAGCCCTTTTCCTCATCTCCGCCACAGCTGGAGATCATCAGGCTGAGCACGCCCACGATGACGGCAACGACCGCCGGTCGACATCTCACGGTGTCCAGGACCTCCCTACGTTTGGCTTCATGCTTGGATCGGCGGCAATCTCGAGCGGGGATCTCAAGGTTTGCTCAAGTGTCGGTGAAGGCACCGTAATGGACAGTAAGCACGCTTAACAAGCGTCGCCGGGCCACCAGACGGGGCGTCGTAAGCGCCGTGCAGGCCTACGCCGGCCTGCCGGGAGGGCAGGACGCGAACACGTCCCACAGCGGGGTGTGCGCTATCAACCGGAAGTCGGGCGGTACCGCAGGCGAGGGAGCCCGCGGCGGGAGCGCGCCGAGCGGAAGACGATTCCGGGTGAGCTTGGCGGCCGATCAGGCTCAACGAGGTGTTTGGCGACGGCGAGCCGATACTGACCGGCCTGCGCGACCCCTGGCGTTTCTCCTTCGACAGCGCCCTCAGCGAAGTCGGGGTGGCGGACGTCGGCCAAGACCGCGTCGAAGAAGTCAACCGGGTCCGCCTCGAGCTCGACGAGCCAGCCAAGAACCTCGGTTGGAGCGCGTATGAGGGCACGACCCGGATTCCCGGCCACCCCCTGGACGACGCCGGCGAACTCGTGGCACCGGTCGTCACCTACAGCCATGACGAGGGATGCGCTGTCATCGGCGGCTTTGTGTACCTGGGGGTGGAGGTCCCCGAGCTCGTCCGCCGATACCTTTACGGCGACTTCTGCTCCGGTGCCATCTGGTCGCTCGTCCCCATGCCCGAGGGAGGCGTCGAGGGCCGACGCATCGAACAGGTCAAAATTCCTCAGCTCACTCACATCGGCCAAGATGGCGACGGCGAGCTGGTGTTCAGTTCGGCCACCGGGTCGCTCTACCGAGCAGTGCCCGCCGGATCGACACCTTCGGAGTAGGCCAGAGATGCCCTACCGGTGTCGCGCTGGCCGAGCGCATCACGACCGATAGGGAGGGCACGACGCTCGGCGTCCCTGGAAAAGCGGTCGCGTTGCTATGGGAAGCAGGCCGTGCGAGCTGCTCGTATGCTCCGCGCATGACCGGGGGGGCTGCAACCACGGGTCCGGGCCACCGACCAAAGCGGTTCGGCGGCTCGTGAACGCGACGCTCGCCCAATCGCCAATGACCGCCGGAATGGCCGAGTCTCCGCTCGTGTTCCAGATGGGTGTCGGCGGCACCGCCACATACACGGTCCGCACCTAGCGATGTATTCCCGACGCGCCGTTGCCGTCCTGGCAGCTCTCCTGTTGTTCATGATCTCGACCATTGGCACGGCGAACGCTGCCGGTGTCGCCGACGGCGAGTACCGGGGAACCGTCATCGACGCCGGCGGGCTGGGTATCCACGAGGCCAAAGAGAACACCGTGGCGATCCAGGTATCAGGCGGCGGAACGCAGCTGCGCGGAAGCATCTCCCTGATGTTCGATGCCGATGTCGGGTTGAACCAGCTTGCCTACCCGGTTTGCTTCCTCGCCAGAGCGGACATCCCGCCGACCGCGTTGTCCGGGAGCGGCGTGTCGGGCTCCGGCCATTCAGAACAGGGTGACGCCCGCGGCGTCTGCGGCCCGGCAGCGCCGTTCGAGACCCAGCCCTACGACGCCGACTTCGCCATCACGTTCAATGGCGATGAACTGGTCGGAAGCTTGACGATTTCGGCCACCGTGCCGCTCGTGTACAACTTCCGAGCCCATCGCGTAGGCGCGGCCCCTCTGACCCCGGCCCCTCTGATCCCGGCTCCGTCGGCGCAACCGGCGGCACCGGTCGCCGGTATCGATGAACTCATCGACGGAGTCGGGGTGACGAAGGAAACTCTTCAACGCATCAAAGACATAATGGCCTGCAAGGACAACGAGAAGGAAGCAGGCAGACGCTGTGATTTAGAAGCGGCGTTGTCGGCGGGCGAGCCCATGAGCAAACTTTTCCGGGCCCGAACCGGACAAGAACTCTTTGGACCGCCCGGTAACCCGATGCTCTTCGTCTCCCAGCCCGAGCTCACCCGCGTGGCCCTGCTGGCGTTTGCGAAGCGCCCGGATGGAACGTTGGTGGCGCCCCACCTTTCGATCATGTTCCCGGTGTTCCTCCAACTGCGCCTCCAATCGAAGGCTCCGGGTGACCGAGCCGAGCTCACCTTCAATCGATTGTTGGGTGCGCTCTTGGCCATGGATACGGTCGAATGAGCTCGTGGCAAGCCACGCACGTGGTCCCATCCGCTGGCATCTGGGTGTGGGACACGCCGGATGCTGGCACGCTGCCAACTTACGACCTCCAGAGCGGCGTGCCTGTTCAGATCGTCGAGACCCACAACGCGTGGAGCCGGGTGGTCTGCGACAACGGGTTCAGCGGCTGGGTCGACAACCGCCAGCTGATCGCCATCGACCGGACCGCCCGGATGCCTGTCGTCGGGTCCGCGCTCACGCCTCCCCCGTCACCCGCTCGCCGTCGCCGCAGCTGGACCGCGGTCGCGGTCGCGCTCGCGGCGGTGCTTGCAGTGGTGGCAGTGGTGGCAGTCGCTGCCGCCGTACTGTTGACGGGCCGTTCCGGCGACGACGACGTCGGTGGACCGAGCGGATCGAGCACTGTCGCCCTGCACGTTCCTCGCAACTGGGCTCGGTCCAGCAATGGCCTCGCCGCCGCCGAGACCGAAGCCGACCTCGCAAGAGCGAGTCCCCAGGGTCCGACCGTGCGGGCCCTCGTCGTTCCGGCCGAGGGCGGGTCGTTCGACCAAGTCACGCGCCTGACGGCAGACTTCGCGGACGACGACTGCGTGGTCGAGGACCCAGTGGAGGGCAATGTGGACGGCTTCAAGGCGGTCACCATCCGCGCTCACTCGTCGGCACGGGTCGAAGTCCTCATCGCCGTCCGGCCGCCCAGTGGCTTCGCCTTCCTGTTCCGGGTCGATGCGCCCGCTGATCGATTTCCTGACCTGCAAAACATGCTCGAGGGGATCCCAGGGATCGGATTTCGCTGACGGCCTGAATTCATCGATGCCCTTCGTCGGCTGGTGCGAGGGCGCAGTGCCTGAAGTTCAGAGGTGAGGCGGGAAGAGGCCTCCACTCATGAATAGGTTTGGGCAAAGAAGAGGCGTGGTGTGATCCGGCTGTCACGGCATGGCGCGCTGAACTGTTGCGCCGTCCCGCGGGCGCCAGGGCGGTAGCGCGCTGGCATGCTCATGAGTATTCTCCACTTGGCCTCTGGGGAAGGGGGTTCCCAATGCCTGAGGTAAGCACGCGGGTACCCGTTATTTACTGGAACCGCCCGAACGGTTTGCGCACCGGTATTGGGACAGCGCGTGCTCGACCGACCGCGTATCGTCGCTGGTCGCGGGCCGGAAGATACGAGTTCACTTCCCGTTCACGCGCCAGATGATGAACACACCAACGTCGCGACCGGTCATCCGTGGCAG
>JAXDQG010000038.1:0-6233 GCA_034667945.1 Acidimicrobiia bacterium
GAGATGATCACGCGCTGGTCGGGGTCGACCGCCACCGTGACGGGCGAGAGCTGCGGCTCACCGTCCCGCTTCCTGGTCAGGAGGACGGCGCGCTGGTTGGCGCGCACGTAATCGAGGCCGGCCGTGACGTCCAAGGAAGTTCCTCCAGGGGCGTGGTCGGCGGGTGCCGACGCTGGGAGGAAGGTACCTCGTCGGCGCAGCGGCCGGCCTGGGGCGCGGCCGGCCCGGGGCGGCGTCTCCATGACCGCAGGCGCGCCGTCGTTTAGGGTCCGCCCATGGACCTGATCGTGCGAGGGGGAACCGTCGTCACGCCCTCGGCGCACGCGGTGACCGACATCGGCATCGACGGCGGCACGATCGTGCAGCTCGGCGGACCGATGACCGCACCCCGCGAGATCGACGCCAGCGGCCGTTACGTGCTGCCGGGCGGCATCGACCTCCATGTGCACCTGACGCCGACGGGGAGCGAGCCGCATTCCTGGCGCTGGGTGGACGACTTCTCGAGCGGGACGGCGGCTGCGCTGTTGGGCGGCATTACGACCGTCGGCAACATGAGCCACCCGGCGCGGGGCGAGGGCATGGCCGACTCGGTGAAGCGGGACACGGTCGATGGCGAGGCCAGTTCGCGCTGCGACTTCGTCCTGCACCCGGTGCTGATGGAGCCGACCGGGGCCGAGGTGCAGTCGATCGAGGATCTGGCGGCCGCCGGGCACACCTCGATCAAGGTCTTCCTGTCGTTCCGTCGCTTCGAGAAGGCGGTGTCGGGCTACTTGGAGGGCCTGCGCCGGGCGGCCAAGGTCGGATCATTGGCGCTGCTGCACTGCGAGGACATCGCCATCATGGATTGCTGCTGCGCGATCCTCCGTGAGGAGGGGCGGACGCATCCTCGGCACTTCCCCGAGGCGCGGCCGGTGGCCGCCGAGCGGGCGGCGACCGAGCGGGCGGTGGCCTTCGCGGAGATCACGGGTTGCGGGGTGTACGTCGTGCACCTGGCGGCTGGCGCGGCGTTGGCATCGTGCCGGGATGCGCAGGCCCGTGGCCTGCCGGTGTACGTGGAGACCCGGCCGCTGTACCTGCATCTGACCAAGGAGCGCTTCGAGGAGGCGGATGGGGCGAAGTACGCCGGCGCGCCGCCTCTGCGGGAGAAGGCGGATGTCGACGCGCTGTGGGCCGGGATAGCGCAGGGCACCGTGGCCACGCTGGCGACCGACCATGCGCCGTGGACGCTCGAGCAGAAGCTGGATCCCGAGCTGGATGCCACCGACATGCGGCTGGGTGCCGCGGAGCTCGAGACCAGCTTGCCGATGTTGTGGTGGGCCGGCGTGCGGTCGGGACGGATCTCGCTGCGGCGGTTCGTCGAAGTCAGCGCGACGAATCCCGCCAAGCTGGCGGGGATCTTCCCCCGCAAGGGAACCATTGCGGTGGGGTCGGACGCCGATCTTGTCCTGTGGGATGCGGAGCGGACGAAGGTGATCGACGGATCGGTGGGACAGTCCCGGGCCGGGTGGTCGCCCTACGACGGGTGGTCGGTGACGGGGTGGCCGTCGGTGGTGGTCTCTCGTGGCGAGGTTGTCGTGGAGGGCGGCCGGCTGACAGATCTCGCACGGCCCGGCCGGGGACACCTCTTGCACCGGTCCCCCTACCAACGGCTTTGACCGCACTGAGCGCTCGCGCAGGCGCTTTGCGCGCACATTGAGCGGGTCGACCGACACTCTGTCGCACGTCGAATTTCGGCGGGGTACATCGAATCGATGTCGATTCGATGTACCGGTCGGCGAAAACTTCTTCACCCCACCGGACTTCCTGTTTTTTCTTGACGAGCGGGCCGAAGAAACAAAAATCATGCAAGCCCAACCTTCACCCACCGCTCATATGGGCGAAACAGACCCGTAATCCAAGCTCGTAGCCTGACTACGTGACCGTCGCCGCCACGGCCCCAGCCTCGCCGCCCCCAATGCCCACCCCCTCCAAGCATGCGTTGCACGGCTACGGGGGCAAAGGCTTCGACGAGCTGGTGGACGCCGGTGGCGCGGCCCGGCCCGGTAGCGAAGCCCTCTTCCGCCACCTGGCGTCTCTCACCTTTGGGGAACTGGTCGATCGGCAACGGGCAGCCGAATCCGACATCGCCGCCCACGGCATCACCTTCACCGTCTATGCGGAGGGCGCCAACCTGGACCGCGCCTGGCCCATGGACATCGTCCCCCGGGTCTTCCCCGCCGCCGAATGGGCTGTCATCGAGGCGGGTCTCGCCCAGCGGCTCACCGCCCTCAACCGCTTCCTTGACGACCTCTACCACGACCAGGAAGCCATCGCCGCCGGCATCGTTCCCCGTGAGCTGGTCGAGTCCTCCCCCGGTTGGCGCCCGGAGTGCAGAGGCGTCAATCCCCCGCACGGCGTGTGGGCCCACATCTGCGGGTCCGACCTGGTCCGGGACGCCGACGGCGAGGTCTATGTGCTCGAGGACAACCTCCGCGTTCCGTCCGGCGTTTCGTACATGCTCGAGAACCGGGCGGTCACCAAGCGGGTGTTCTCGGAGCTCTTCGAGAAGCAATCCATCGTTCCCGTAGATCGCTATCCCGAACGCCTGCTCGAGATGCTTCGGTCGCTGTGCCCCGACGGCGACGGACAGGCCGTGGTGCTCACCCCCGGCATCTACAACTCCGCCTACTTCGAGCACTCCTTCCTCGCACGCCAGATGGGCGTCGAGCTGGTCGAGGGAAGGGACCTCTACGTCGATGCCGACGACGTCTGCTGGGTGCGCACCATCGAAGGCCCGGTACGCGTCGACGTGATCTACCGCCGGGTCGACGACGCCTTCCTCGACCCAGAGGTGTTCCGGCCAGACTCCGCGCTCGGAGCGCCGGGTCTGGTCCGCGCCTGGCGCGCGGGCACGCTGGCTCTGGCCAACGCCCCGGGCACCGGCGTGGCCGACGACAAGGTCGTCTACACCTATGTCCCCGACCTGGTGCGCTTCTACCTCGGGGAAGAGCCCATCCTCGGCAGCGTTCCGACGTTCCGCTGCGAGGAGCCGGCCCAGCTGAAGTACGTCCTCGCCAACCTGGAGCAACTGGTGGTGAAGCCCGCCAACGAGGCCGGTGGGAAAGACCTGCTCATCGGCCACCAGGCCGACCAGGCGACGCTGCAACAGTATCGGGACAGGCTGAAAGCGAACCCTCGGGCGTGGGTTGCCCAGCGGGTGATCGAGCTGTCGACGTCACCCACGGTGTGCGAGGCGGCGGTCGAGCCAAGATGCGTCGATCTGCGCCCCTTCACCCTGCAAGCGGCCACGACGTACGTCACCGCCGGCGGCCTCACCCGGGTGGCACGTCGAAAGGGCTCATACATCGTGAACTCGTCCCAGGGCGGCGGCTCCAAGGACACCTGGATCGTGGAGTCGTGACCGCCACCACGTCAAACCCCGCACAGATGCAGACGAAAACCGTCAGCAACACGGTGCCGCCGGCCACCCTCGCCCGCCATGCCCCCACCAGCGGCCCAGGCACCACCGTCCTGCTGTGCCGCACGGCGTACTCGCTGTACTGGGCGGGCCGCTATCTCGAGCGGGCCGAGAGCCTGGCCCGCCTGGTCGCCGAGCACACCGCCCTACTGGTCGACCTGCCGACCTCGGTGCCGCTCACCTGGGAGCCTTTGTTGGCCATTCCGGGCGTCAACCATGGCTTCTACGCCCAGTTCGAGCGGGCGGACGAACCATCGATCATGCAGTTCCTCCTGGCCGACCCCAGCAACCCCTCGTCGCTGTACCGCTCGCTCACCGACGCCCGCGAAAACCTCCGCACCGTCCGCCAGGTCTTTCCTCCCGAAGCCTGGCGCCTGGCCAACGAGCTGGCCGCCTTTGTCGAGACGCAGGCAGCGACGGGTTGGCGCCGCGGCCGTCGCCACCGGTTGCTCGACCGGGTCATTGCCGACTGCCAACGGCTTGCCGGGGTGGTCAGCGGGGCCATGCGACGCGACCACGCCTACGAGTTCTTCGCCATCGGCACCCAGCTCGAGCGGGCCGACATGACGACACGGGTGCTCGATGTGCGGGCCGCCTCGCTCATCGACAGCGACGGCGACGGACCGGCCAGCCTGTTCGACGAGGTCCAATGGCTCGGCGTGATGCGGTCCCTGGTGGGGCTGCACGCCTTCCGACGCTCGACGAGTCATCGGGTGCTGGGCCCGGAGGTGGCCCGGTTCCTGCTGTCCGATCCGTACTTCCCCCGCTCGGTGGTCTTCTGCCTCGACGGCGTGGCCGACGCCCTGTCGCGCCTCCCGGTCAGGGACGGTCCGGCCGAGGAATGTGCCCGCATCCGTCGCCGCCTCGCCGCGGTGGCAACCACCAACTGGACCAAGGAGACCATCCGGCGCATGGCGGACGATCTGCAGCTGGGGCTCATCGCGGTCGATACAGCGGTCTGTGACGCCTACTTCGAGTCCATCTCCTGACGGCTTGTGCCCACGTCGACCTCCCAGAGGCTGAATCCGCACGGCGTCTCACCCCACCACGCCAAGGGGACGACTGAGTCGTGACAGACTCGACCGTGGTGAGTCCTGCCCGGGGGATCGCCGGTGAGCGCTATCACGCGGTGCGCAGCTCACTGGCCGCGCTGAGCGATCTCGACCTCGCCCGCCTCTCGGCCCAGGCAGCCAATCGGCTCGGACCCCTCGGGACCGGCGGGGCCAGCGGTCTCCGGCGCGCGCTCGATCCCCGGCCGGAGGTGATGGATCCGGCCAGCTGGGCGGCCATCGAAGCGGGCGTGACCGAACGAATAGCCCTACTGGAAGCTCTGGCGCACGACGTGTACGGCCCACAGCTCACCCTGGCTCGTGGGCTGCTGCCAGCCGAGGCAGTCTGGTCGTCGTCGCTGCTGACGAGAGCGGCCATGGGCCGACCTCCGCTGGGGGGCCGCTGGCTGGTGCACGCGGCCATCGACATCGGCATGCTCGCCTCCGGCGGCCCCATCGCCCTCGGCGCCGAGACCGCATCGCTGGCCGGGCTCGGCCTGGCTTACCAGAACCGACTCACGACGGCCGAGCTGCTCCCGGGACCGTTCACCCGGGCCCGCATCCGCCGATTGCTGCCGTTCCTCGATCGGCTCCGCGCTGCGCTCGCCGGGCTGGCCCGAAGCGGCACCGGCCGGGGCCGCGTCGTGATCCTCAGCCCACCTCGCACCGATCCCGCTCACGACGATGTCGCCCTGCTGGCTCGCACGCTGGGTTACACGCTGGTGGAAGGCGCCGACCTGACCGTGCGGCGGGGCGCAGTGCGGGTGCGTTCGCTGGGCGGCCTCGAGCCGGTCGACGTGGTGCTCCGCCTGATGCCCGACGCCCAGTGCGACCCGCTGGAGCTCGACGCCCGCTCGCGGGCGGGCACGCCCGGGCTCGTGGTGGCGGCCTGGCGGGGCGAAGTGGCGTTGGCCAATCCGATCGGTGCCGAGTGGCTCTCGTCGCCGGCGCTGGCCGCGTTCCTGCCCCGGCTCTGCCGGGCCCTCCTCGGCACCGAACCGGCCCTGGCCGGGCCGGCCGCCTGGTGGTGCGGCGACGAGACGGGCCGAGCCAGGGCGCGGGCCGCCCTCGACGACCTGATCCTTCTGCCATTCGATGGCGGGCCCTCCATCGAGACCCGCTTCCTGGACGCCTCTGGGCAGCACGACCTCGTGGACCGACTCGACACCGACGGACCCAACTGGGTGGCCATGGCCCGACCGGAGCTCGCATCGAGCGGCAGCTGGGTCGACGGAGCGGTACGGCTGTTGCCCAGCGTCGTCCGGACCTTTGCCGTCGTCGACCGGGCCGGCACCGCAGTGGCGCCCGGTGGCCTCGCAAGCGTCCTGGTCGACGAGTCGCCGAAGGTGTGGGAGCTGGCTTCCGGGGCCCCGACTCGCGACACCTGGGTGCTCTCGACCGGCGCGCCCGGTGACGACGCCCGGGTGCGGGTGGCGTTACCGCAGGTCGACCTGTCGGACTCGCTGCCCAGCCGGGCCGGCGAGTCGCTGTACTGGTTGGGGCGACACGCCGAGCGGGCCGAGGCCGTGGTGCGCCTGGCTCAGACCGTGGCGGAACTGGCCCCGGACGGTGGCGAAGCCGGGGACGGCCCGGCATGGCCCAGCTGGCTGGGCACCGCGCTCGACCGCCTGACCGGCGTGTTCGACTCGGCCCCGGCGCTGACCCGCGACCTGGGGTCAGTGGCTGCTCGGGCGCTGACCGAGGCGGATCGGCCACTGGGACTGCCC
>JAXDQG010000039.1:0-6418 GCA_034667945.1 Acidimicrobiia bacterium
GGCTGGGTCACGATAAACCCCCACTCTCGTGACCCGGCACTAGGGGGGAATGGAGCTCGGCGCCGGTCAGCCTGGCCGATTGAACGAATCGGCCGGCTGGCCCCGGCCGCGGGCAGACGACGTGGGAGCCGCTCACGGAACCCATCAGCACTCTTTGTGAGCTTCCCGACGAGCACGACCCAGAGCCTGACGAGATCGACGAGGACATCTGCATCCGTTACCTCAACTCAGACCAGCCTGAGCTTTGAAAGCGAGCACCCGCCAGAGGCGATTGCCTCGGCGTCCCGTTAAGCAGGCGTTGATGACGGCGGACCAACCCGTTGGTCTTGCATCGGTGCATCGGTCGTTGGTGCACTCACACAACAACACTCATGCACTGGCTTACCTTTGCATCGGTGATCATGACTGTGGCAGCCACCAAGGGCGGTGTCGGTAAGTCGACCGTGGCCACCATGTTTGGCATTTGAGGCGCACGCTTAAAGGCCGCAAGGTCGAACTTGGTCGGACACGGTTACGGCGTGCTGGTTGTCGAGCACGTCAAGGATGGCCGCTCGCCCCAGCTCGTCCCACTCGTCCTCCCAATGAGACGGTCCCCGCCGTCGCGGTACCGGCTCGACACGCCGGAGGAGTCTTCCCACCTCCCTCGAGCAGCCACTCGCAGCACTCGGATTGCGCCAGTCGTGGTCTCCGACTTGGCTGGTGCTTCGGCCCTTGAGCAGGAGGGTCCCGCTGCTGGGTGGTCGTAGGCCGGCGAGGACGGCGGCCAGGGTGGATTTGCCGGCGCCGGACAGCCCGTTGAGGAGGATGCGGGCCTGGGGCGCTACCACAACGTCGCAGCCGTTGAGCACCGGCGGTTGCTGTGCGGGGTGGCCGTAGCGGAGGTCGCGTGCGACCAGCAGCTGTGGATCGGGAACGGACGCGGGAGGGCCGACTCGTTGTGGTTGATTGCGCCGGACTGGATGTTCGTGCGGACCTTCATCGGGACCCCTCCGGGCTGCTTGATTGGTTGCTAGGGCGAGCATGCGCCGCCGCTGCGGTTGACGCATCGATGCTGGTCCCCGGCTTTGCAAGGCGTTGGCGTCTACGGGCTGACCCGATACGCCAGAGCGCGTCGTCGCCCCGGTCGTGGGACACTGGTGGTCGTGCTAGCCGGACTCGGCGACGCGGGCGACGGCCCTCCCGGCCACGCCGCGTACGCAACGTACCGGGCCCTTCGCTGCGGTCCCCCTGCGCGGCCAGGGGACCTGCTCCACCATTGGGATTGGGGGGAAGCGTGACCGATCACGAGACACTGGAAGGACATACGCATGGCGAGCGCCATTCGGACGTCCCGACGGCGCTGGCGCTGCGGGTCAAAGCGCTGCAGTCCTTGCTCTTGGAGAAGGGACTCGTCGCCCAAGAGGCTCTCGACCGCATCATCGAGGCCTACGAGAGCCGGATCGGCCCGCACATCGGCGCCCGGGTGGTGGCGCGGGCATGGGTCGACGCTGCGTATCGCCTCCGCTTGCTCGAGGACGGTAACGCCGCCGTTGCCTCACTGGGAGCGCCCAACCGCGAGGGAACTCGCCTGGTCGCCGTCGAGAACACCGCTCAGATTCACAACGTCGTCGTCTGTACGCTGTGCTCTTGTTATCCGATGAGCCTGCTTGGCTTGCCTCCTGTCTGGTACAAGTCTGCGCCCTTTCGGTCGCGCGTCGTTATGGACCCGCGGAGCGTCTTGGCGGAGTTCGGCACAGAGGTTGCTGACGATGTTGAGGTGCGGGTGTGGGATTCGAACTCAGAGGTGCGCTACTTGGTGATCCCGGAGCGCCCCCCGGGAACGCAACACCTTTCGGAAGAGGACTTGGCGACGCTGGTGGGTCGCAACGCCATGATCGGCGTCGAGCGGGCAAAGACACCTGGGGCAGCGGCGAGATGAGCACCGCGCATGACATGGGGGGTATGCACGGCTTCGGCCCGCTGGTAGCGGAGCCAGAAGCCACGGAGCCGGTCTTCCGCGCCGATTGGGAACGGACAGTGTTTGGGTTGCACTTGGCGCTAATGCGCAACGGACGATGGAATCTCGAGGGCTTTCGCAAGATGATCGAGTCCCAGGCCCCGGTCGAGTACCTCCGCAATAGTTATTACGAGAACTGGCTCGCGGGCGTGGAGAGGCTCCTCGTCGCCCATCAAATGGTGACCCCGGAGGAGCTCCCCGGCGGGCGACCTAACGACGAGCCGCGCGTGCCGAGCCCCTCGGAGCAGGCGCCGGTATACGAGAAGTCGGACGCGCCGCCGCGATTCCAAGCTACGGATCGGGTCCGAGCGATCAATCGAAATCCGGCCTTTCATACGCGTCAACCGCGCTACGTACGTGGCCGAGAAGGGTCGGTGGTCCGATATTGCGGGGCCGAAGCTCTGCCCGAAGCCGCGGCCGACGGGTCCGACGTCCCCCAGCACCTCTACTGCGTACGCTTCGAGGCGGCCGACCTCTGGGGCCCCGACGCCAAGGGAAGGGACGCGCTCTACATCGAGCTGTGGGAGGAATACCTGGAGCCGGCCTCGTGACGCCGTCGACTCCACGGGTCTCGCCGATCCCAGCTCTATCGCCTGACGGTGGCGACCATACGTTCGTCGAGGCATGGCACGCCGAGGCCTTCGCGTTGGCACTCGGCCTCATGGAAGCAGGCGTGTTCAGCTCGGCGGAGTGGACGGACGCCCTGAGCAGCGCGATATCGACTGCCGCGCAGGCAGCCGACTCGGACGACACGGGCGACACGTACTACGGAGACTGGCTGAGGGCACTGGAAACGCTGTGCGCCCGCAAGGGCGTCACCTCTCCGGCGGCGGTCGAAGCTCGTGCCTCCGCTTGGCGCGACGCCTATCTCAACACCCTGCACGGCCGACCGGTGGAGCTGCCCGCCGCCGGAAGACGCCTCCGGGGCGGACCCTGACGCCCTGCGCGGTTGGGCACCATTCCCCGTGGCACGCAGCGAGGAGTGGCCGCGGAGGCAGTGCTCGTTTGTATAGAAAACCGCCACCCCGGACCGGGCTGAACGTGGCCGTGTAGCGGTGATCGCCACACGGTGGCACGTTGGTCGACGTTGAAGACGTCACTGGACTTCAAGTTGAGGACGGGTAAGTTGGCGAGAACGGCGCCTCTGCGCGCCTGCGCGGACTCGGAGGTCACTGTGCCCGACGATCTCGCCCTGTGGCCGGCGACCGAGCTCGCCGCAGCCATCCGCACCAGGAAGCTGGGCAGCGAGGAGCTGCTCGACCACGTCCTCGCCCGGGTGGAGCGCCTGAATCCGGCGATCAACGCGGTCGTCACGCTCGACGAGGCCGGTGCCCGGGGGGAGGCCCGTCGGGCGGACGCCCTGACCGCCCGGTCGAGCCCCGCCGACCTGCCGCCACTGCACGGCCTTCCGATCACCATCAAGGACGCCCTGGCTACCGCCGGTCTCCGCTCGACCGGCGGGGCGGAGGAGCTCCTCGACTTCGTGCCAACGGTGGATGCACCCGCCGTCGCCGCCGTGCGCCGGGCCGGCGCGGTGATCTTTGGCAAGACCAACTTGCCGCGCTGGTCGGGTGACTTCCAGTCGTTCAATGCGATGTTCGGCACGACCAACAACCCCTGGGACGTGACCCGGACGCCCGGGGGTTCATCCGGAGGCGCGGCGGCGGCCGTCACGTGCGGGATGAGCAGCTTCGAGCTGGGCACCGACATCGCGGGGTCGATCCGGATGCCGGCCGCCTTCTGTGGCGTCTTCGGCCACAAGCCTTCGTATGGGATCGTGCCCGGCCAGGGCTATCTCGACCAGGTGCAGGGCGGCGTGATCGAGGCCGACGTGAACGTCATCGGCCCGCTGGCCCGCTCGGCCGCTGACCTCGAGCTGCTGCTCGGCATTATTGCCGGCCCGACATCAGACAAGGCGCCGGCGTGGCGACTCGAGCTGCCCCCGCCCCGTCACGCCAACCTGGGCGACTACCGAGTCGCGGCCTGGCTGGACGACCCGGCCTTGCCGATCGACCCGTCCCAGCACGAATTGCTCGAGCGGGCTGCGGCGGCGCTGGAGGCGGCGGGGTGCCCGGTGGACCGCCGCGCCCGCCCGAGACTCGACGCGCGGGAGGCGTGGTTGTTGGGGCAAGGACTCATCGGCGCGGCGACGATCGCGTCAGCCGACGACGCCTCCTTCGCCAACCTGGCCAAGCGCGCCGACGCCGCCGACCCGAACGATGCCGACACGCTGCCAGTGCGTGTCTTGGCCGGTCGGCACCGCGACTGGCTCGGACATCACCGCCGGAGAACCGAGCTCCGACAGGTGTGGGACGACTTCTTCACCGCCTACGACGTGCTCCTGTGCCCGGTGACGCTGCGCAGCGCATTTCCTCACCTCCACGAGGGATCGCTGATCAGCCGGTCCATGAAGATTGGCGGCGTGGACCGGCCCTACCTGGAGATGATCGCCTGGACGTCGCTGATCGGCTTGGCCTACCTGCCGGTCACGGTGCCCCCCATAGGCCTCGACGCCGAGGGCCTCCCCGTGGGCATCCAAGTCGTCGCCCCGTACCTGCACGACCGCTCCGCCCTACATGTTGGCGCCGCGCTCGCGGACCTGCTGGGCGGCTACCAACCTCCGCCGATGGCGCTAAGTCTTCCTCACCCCTGAGCCAGCCGGGCGGTATATCACCTGCCACTCGCTGGCTCGAAGAACGGACCCGTTTCGTTCCCGTACTGGGTATCTGTGCCGGCGGACAGCGACGGGCGACTCCAAATACAGAACCTAGTGCTCAGCTATTTGACGGCTCGACCGCTGGGTTTGGGGAGCGGGTTCGCCGCTGCGACCAGCCTGGGTGACTCTTACGAGCAGCGGCTGCCGGCACGCGTAGTGGTCTTATGCAGGTTCGCCTATACGTCATACCCTGGCAGTGCGGGCGGGTCAGCATCCACCGGACGCATGCCCCGGACCGAACCTGCTACGCCCCTATCCTCGCGCCCGCCTGGACGCCGGGGGCGGGCCTGGAGGACCGACTCGCTGTGATTCCCCAGGTCCAGCCCGCCGGCTTGGATGTTCGTGCGTACCTTCATCAGGACCCCTCCGGGCTGCTTGATTCGTTGTAAGGGCGAGCATGCGCCGCCGTTGCGGTTGAAGAATCGGTGCTGGTCCCGGCTTTGCAAGGCATTGACGTCTACGGGCTGAGCCGTAGATCGGTCGAGAAGTCGGGTGCTTACACGCCAGCTCGGGGGTGAGCGTCGAGCGGTGCCGTTTCGAGTCCGAGATCCGCGCCCTCGGGTCTCCTGCGAGATCGTGCTTGGCGAGGCCCAACGGTTGATCGCCTGGCCAGTTAACCAGTAGTAGTGCACCGGGCGCACCGGGCTCTCATAGCCTCGATAACCTGCGCTTCTTGGCCGGGATCGTGGGACACTCGCGGTCGTGGGGAACGCGCCCTATGGAACGTTGACGTTCACTGCCGGGGACGGGTCGACGACGGTCGGGGAACCAGTTCCGGCAGTCGGTGGCGGCGGCACTCAGGTCGCACACCGCAATCGTCGGCTCTGTCGATGGAGCCTTCTTCGGGTCGGCGGTGATCCCGACGGCGGGGATCATGGTCCGGCGGCAAGGCCGCTGGGTGTTGGTTCAGGTGCTTCTGAGCAGCAGCTGGTCTGGGACAAGCTGACCGACGGCGTCGGTTTCGTCGAGCTTGGTGACTATCCGTGCCGCGGCTGACCAGGCCGGACCGGGGGTTGGAAGTGGTCGGGTCGGGCCTCTCGGAGGGCTCCCCGCCGTTGGGTACGGGCACGGCCTTTTCGGGCAATCTGTCGGCGCTATCGACCAGTTTTGTGGGCCGCGGTCAGGAGTTGAAGCAGCTAGTGGGTGAGCTGGCGGCGCGGCAGCTGATCACGTTGACCGGCTCGGGCGGGGTGGGCAAGACCCGGTTGGCGACGGAGGCGGCGAGATCGGCCGCGGCGGGTTTCGGTGACGGGGTTTGGCTTTGCGAGCTGGCGCCGGTCAGTGAACCGGAGGCGGTGGCGCACGCCGTGGCGTCCACGCTGTCGATACGGCGTCAGGAAGGCCTGGCCATGGTCGACAGCGTGGTAGAAGCGCTGCACGGTCGGCGGCTGCTGCTGATCCTGGACAACTGCGAACACGTCCTCGATGCCGCCGGACAGCTGGTGGCGCGCATCACCACGTCGTGTCCGACCGTGGCTGTACTGGCCACCAGCCGCGAGCCTTTCGGCGCGGCCGGGGAGCGGGTCTGGCCGGTGTCGTCGCTTGCCGGCGAGGAAGGGGTGGGGTTGTTTTGCGATCGAGCGGTCGCCGCCGACGCGACGTTCTCGCCCACCGACGAAAACATGGCGGTGATCACCGGCATCTGTAACCGTCTCGATGGCATCCCGCTGGCTATCGAGCTGGCCGCCGCCCGGGTGCGGTCGATG
>JAXDQG010000040.1:0-5925 GCA_034667945.1 Acidimicrobiia bacterium
GCCTACCTGGTCAACCTTCCGCCGGGAACGCCGGCGCAGCAGGCCGCGCTGCTCGAAGCCGCCATCTCGCAGCAACAGGTCCCGGACACGACCGAGGCTCGGCTGCGCCTGGGCCGGTCCTATCTCGACGCCGGGATGTCCGACGCCGCTGCCATGACGCTCGCCCCGGTGGCCAGGGAAGACCCGTGGGAATGGCGGGTGTGGTGGCTGAATGGCATGGCCGCCCTCGACCGTGGCGACGGCGCAACGGCCTGGAGCTGGTTCGACCGCGTCTGGACAGATCTTGCCGGCGAGCTGGCGCCCAAACTGGCGGCCGCCCTGGCAGCCGAGAGCGCCGGCTGGTCGGAACGGGCCGCGCAGCTGTACGAGATCGTCTCCACCGTCGATCCGGCCATGACCAGCGCAGCGTTCGGCCTGGCCCGGTGCCTGGCGGCCGGCGGCGACACCCCGGGCGCGGTGGCGGCCTACCGACGGGTCCCGGCCGGATCCAGCGTGTACGTGGACGCGCAGATCGCCGCTGCCCGCCTGCTCGTCGGTGAAGGCCCGGAGCCGGCACGGCCCGCAACCCCTCCATCCGGGCCGGCTCCGGCTCCGGCTCCGGCTCCGGCGAGCGCGGCAACCGGCCCGGGACTGCCCCAGCTCTCCGAAGCCGCAGCCATCGTCGAGCGGCTCGGCCTGGACGCTTCCCGGCGCTCGACCATGGCAGCCGAGGTCCTGCAGGCCGCGCTTGGTGCACTCGAGGGCGGTCAACTGCCGAACACGCCCGATGCCCGACTGTTCGGCCATCCCGTGCAGGAAGCTGGCCTGCGCCGGGGCCTCGAACGGGCGTACCGAGACCTCGCCCGCCTTGCCCCGACCGTGGACGAGCGGGTGCGCCTGGTAGACCTGGCCAACCGCGTCCGGCCGGTCACGCTGCTGTGAGCACGGCTACCGGCATCGACGGAGCACGGACCTGTCCGGCCTGCGCCGAGCCGGCACCGGTAGGCGCGCTGTTCTGCGAGGCATGCGGAGCCGCTCTGGGCGACGCCGCGCCGATGGCCGGCAGCTCGGACAGGACACCGGACAGCGCCCTCGCACCGTGCCCGGGTTGCGGAGCGCCCGGGGAGGTCATGGACGCCGACGGCTATTGCAGTCAGTGCGGGCTGCGGAGACCGGCTTCCCGCGACCACGAGGAACGCGAGATCGACAGCGCGCTGGCCGGTGTCACCGACCGCGGCATCCGCCACCACCGGAACGAGGACGCCCAAGCACTCGCCCGTCGCGCCGAAGGTGGCGCGGTGCTGGTTGTGTGCGACGGTGTGTCAACGACGCAGCGCCCCGACGATGCCTCGCAGGCGGCGGCCGATGTGGCATTGGCAACACTGCTGGCCGCGCCGGCCGATGCGGACTCCACGGTTCTGGAGGCGGCCACCCGGACCGCCATCTCCGCCGCACAGGACGCCGTACTGGCCATCACGTTCGACAGGACCCTGGTCAGCCTCGGCCCACCTTCCTGCACGATCGTCACCGCTGTCGTCCGGTCGGGCGGGGTCACGGTCGGCTGGGTGGGCGATTCACGGGCGTACCGAGTCCACGCCGATGGCGCGGTGACCGCGCTCTCGGTCGACCACTCATGGGCGGCCGAGGAGGTCGCGGGCGGGACGATGTCCGAGCTGGAGGCCCAGCAGGACCCCCGCGCCCACGTCATCACCCGGTGGCTCGGTGCCGACGCGCCGAAGCTGGACCCTCCCGTGGTGACGGCCGGTCTCGATGCGGGCGACCGGGTACTGCTCTGCAGTGATGGGCTTTGGAACTACGCCGACACCCCGGAGGCGCTGTCCAAGCTCATCGCGCAGCAGACCGCCAGCGCAGGAGCGGGCGACCTGGCCCGTACCCTGGTCACCTACGCCCGGGACTGCGGCGGCCACGACAACATCACGGTCGCGATCTGCGACCCGCTTTCGCCGACCGCATCGTCAGCACCGTCGGCGCCGCCCGAGGAAACAGCCTGAGGAAACAGCCTGAGGAAACAGCCTGAGGAGCATATGCCGAGCTTCACCGCCCAGGTCTTCCAGAACGAGTACCTCCCCGAACGCGACGGGACCGTCGACGCCGTCGTCACGGTCACCGCCGGTGAGGACGTCACCCCCGCCGCCACCGAAGCCGTTGAGATCCTCATCCTCGACCGCTCCGGCTCCATGAACGAAGAGGGCGGGGCAAAGATCCGGGCCGCCCGCGAAGCCGCCTGCGCAGCCATCGATCAGCTCCGCGACGACGTATGGTTCGCGGTGCTGGGCGGCAACACCACCACCGAGCTGGTCTATCCCGATCTGTCCGAAGGCCTGGCCCGGTCCTCGCGGGTCACTCGCGAGCAGGCACAACGCCGCATCAAGCGGGTGCAGGCCGAAGAAGGGACCGCCATCGGCGGATGGCTGCTCACGGCCGGCGGTCTGTTCGCCCAGCGGCCGGCGGCCATCCATCACGCGATCCTGCTGACCGACGGCAAGAACCAGCACGAGTCAGCGCAGGACCTGGACGCTGCTCTGGCCCGCTGCGCCGGGGTGTTCCAGTGCGACTGTCGAGGACTCGGGGCGGATTGGAACGTGGCCGAGCTCAGGCGCATCGCCTCCACGCTGCTCGGGTCGGTCGACATCATCCCCCACCCGTCCCAGATGGAGCAGGAGTTCCGTTCGCTGATCGAGGCTGCCATGCAGAAGGGGGTCGCCGCCGTGTCGCTGCGGCTCTGGGCTCCTCAGGGATCGAAGGTCGAGTTCGTCAAGCAGGTCTCCCCGAACATCGAAGACCTCACCGGCAAGGCCGTGCCGGTGAACGCGCTGACCGGCGACGTGCCGCTCGGATCGTGGTCGGCGGGCGAGTCCCGGGACTACCACGTGCAGGTCACCATCCCGCCGGGGAACGTCGGTGACGAACGCCTGGCTGCCCGGGTCATGCTCATGTTGGGCGACCAGCAGGTGTCCGCCGGCCTGGTCAAGGCCATCTGGACCGACGACGAGCGCTTGTCCACCCGCATCAACCGGGAAGTGGCGCACTACACGGGGCAGGCCGAGCTGGCCGAGGCCATCGCTGACGGTCTGGCCGCGCACGAGGCGGGTGACGAGCGCACCGCCACTGTTCGGCTGGGCCGAGCCGTGCAGCTGGCGCATGAGAGCGGTAACGACGACACCGTGCAGCTGCTTCGCCAGGTCGTCGATGTGGACGATGCCGAAAGCGGCACGGTGCGGCTCAAACCGAATGTCGACAAGCTCACCGCCATGACCCTCGACACCCGATCCACCCGAACCGTCCGCGTCAACAAGGGGAGTTGAGCATGCCGGCCTGCCCCCGGGGCCATGCTTCGGAGTGGACGGATTTCTGCAGCGTCTGCGGTGTGCCCATGGCCGAGACGGCGACCGGCTCTGCCTCGGGCGCCGCGGGCGCCGGGGCCGGTACCGCCGGTTCGCCCGCTCCGGCTGGCGGCCAATCGACGGGCGGTACGGCCTCGGCCACGGCCGCCGACACACTGTGCCCCACCTGCGGCTATCCGCGGGAGCCGGGCGGAACATTCTGCGAGAGCTGCGGGTACGACTTCCAGACCGGTCAGCTTCCGGCCGCGCCCACAGTTGCCCCCGCCTCGGGCCCCGATCCGGCCGGCGGACCACCGCCAGCCCCCGCATCCTCCGGCGACGCACCCTCCCCGGCCACCGGGGCCTTCCCTTCCCCCGCCGGTGATGCAAGCGCGGCGAGCTCGGGTGCCTGGTGGGCGACCGTCGAGGCCGACCGCGCCTACTACGACCGTTTCTCGGCCGGTGGACCGGTCGACTATCCCGACCAGCCGCCGTCACCGCAATCGATTCCGCTCCTCAGCGCCACCGTCTCCCTGGGTCGCCGCAGCCGCTCACGCGGAACCTCGCCGGAGATCGACCTGTCCGGGCCGCCTGAGGATCCGGCCGTCTCCCACGCGCACGCCTCGCTTGTCCGGCAGCCGGATGGGAGCTTCTCGCTGGTCGACAACGGCTCGACCAACGGCACCCGGGTCAACGACGAGGAAGACCTGATCGGCGTCAACGTCCCGCGACCCCTGAAATCGGGCGACCGGATCTACCTGGGGGCTTGGAGCCGGGTGACGATCGAGCTCAGATGACGCTTGGAGACGCGGCCGCGATGTCACTCACGTAGCGGGCGACCGTGGGCGTCGGTGCGGAACGACTCGGTGTTCGCAAGGATCATGATGCCTTCGACCAGTCCCCACACGGCTCCGATGCCGCAGGTCAGCAGGGTCACCACGATCTGCACGATCCCGATGGCGGTATAGCCCAGGTAGAAGCGGTGCACGCCGAAGCCGCCGAGGAAGATGCCGAAGAGCCCGGCGGCCAGGCGAGAGCGGGCATCCGGCGGCGCCAGGGCACCCGGATAGCTCGGCGGGTAGCCCGGATAGTGGTGACCGGGGTACCCCGCATGTCCTTGGTAGCCGCCGGCTGGTGGGTAGGGACCGGCGTAGGGCGGGGAAGGATAGGGCTGGCCGTAGCTGGGCGGCGGCGGGGCATAGCTGGGCGGAGGCGCGGCATAACCGTGGGGCGAGGGGGCATAGCCGTGGGCCGGCGGGGGTCCGTACCCGGGCGGCGGCGCAGGCGCGCCGTGGGACGGGCCCGCTCCCGGCGTCATACCGGCAACACCGGACGGGCCGGGAGCCCCAGAGGGTGACTCAGGAGCGTGCCCCGGTGGTCCCCACGGGCTGGGACCACCAAGCGCGGGCGCACCAGGCGGCCTCGCAGGCGGTATCGGGCCACCAGGCCACGGTGCCTGCGGGCCGGGAGCCGGTGACCAGGCCCCCGGCTGTCCCGGGGCGGGCGGAGCGGGCCACGTCGGCGGGCTACCGCCCGGCCAGGGGGCTTGATCGACCGGTGCCGACCATGAAGGCGGCGGGCTGATGCCCCAACCAGGCGCAGCGCCAGGCTCCGAGTCCGATCGCAACGGCGGCGACGGGATTGCATCGGCGGGCGTGGCCGACGCGGCGTCTCCCACGGGTGCCGCGGGCGGGACCGGCGTGTCACCGACCGGCAGATGGTCGAACCCCCACGGTGAGCCGCCCACGGAGGGTTGTCCGGGCGAATCACCATGGGGGTTCGATGTTCGATTCTCAGAAGGTGGTGGGACAGCCGCTGGGTCGGGTTCCCCGTTTGCGGCCTGGTCGGCACGTTCCGACACGTCGAGCTCCCCTCAGGACGCCTGCGAGCGCCCCGCCCGCTCAGGCCCCGTCGAGATAATCGCGCAGCTTCTGGCTGCGCAAGGGGTGGCGCAGCTTGGCCAGCGTCTTCGACTCGATCTGGCGGATGCGCTCGCGGGTGACGCCGAACTCCTTGCCGACTTCCTCGAGCGTGCGGGCCTGGCCGTCATCCAGCCCGAAGCGCAGCCGGACGACCTGCTTCTCACGATCGGAAAGGCCGGCGAGCGCCTCGACCACCGCTTCACCCAGCATCATCTTGGCGGCCGCCTCGGCGGGCGCCTCAGCCCCGCCATCGGGGATGAAGTCGGCGAGATTCGAGTCGTCCTCTTCACCGACCGGTGAGTCGAGCGAGAGCGGGTCTTGGGAGATCCGGAGGATGTCCCGTACTCGCTCGGGCGTCATGGCCACCCGTTCGGCCAACTCTTCGACCGACGGCTCCCGCTCCAGCTCCTGGACCATCTGACGCTGAACCCGATGAACCTTGTTCATCGACTCGACCATGTGCACCGGGATGCGGATGGTGCGAGCCTGATCGGCGATGGCCCGGGTAATGGCCTGACGGATCCACCAGGTTGCGTAGGTGGAGAACTTGAAGCCCTTGGTGTGGTCGAACTTCTCGACCGCCTTCATCAGCCCGAGGTTGCCCTCCTGGATGAGGTCCGCGAGGGGCAGGCCGCGGTAGCCGTACTGCTTGCCGATCGACACGACGAGGCGGAGGTTCG
>JAXDQG010000041.1:0-6862 GCA_034667945.1 Acidimicrobiia bacterium
ATCCGGACAACTTCCGCCACATCCAGCAGGTCTTCGACCAGCAGCGGGGGACCATCTCCAGCGCGGACGGGGCGGTGTTGGCGCAGTCCGTCGCCACGCCGACCGGGGCCTACGCCCGCCTCCGCCAGTACCCGGAGAGCGACCTGTTCGCCCACATCGTCGGCTTCCTCTCGCTCGAGTACGGCGCTGATGGCGTCGAGAGCAGCTACAACGACTACCTGGCCGGTTCGACCGCGGAGCAGCAGTACAAGCGGTTCTCCGATCTCTTCGTCGATCGAGATCGCTCAGGGGACGTCGCGCTCACGGTGCGCAAGGACCTCCAGGCCGCGGCCAAGGCGGCGCTGGGCGAGCGCAAGGGCTCGGTTGTCGCCCTCGACCCTCGAACGGGCGCCATCCAGGCTGCCTGGAGCTGGCCGAGCTTCGATCCGAACCAGCTCTCGAGCCAGGAGCTGAGTGCCGTCCGCCAGGCGCGTCAGGCCTACCTCGGCGACCCGAACGCGCCGATGCTGGCCCGCACCTACCGCGAGCGGTTCTTCCCCGGCTCGACGTTCAAGGTGGTCACCGCCGCCGCCGGGCTCGACTCCGGCCTGGTGTCGCCGACGCAGCCGGTCTATCCGACCTCCAGCGGCTACGTGCCGCCCGCCAGTACGCAGCCGCTCCAGAACTTCGGTGGCGGCAGCTGCGGCGGCAACCTGTTCCAGATCTTGGCGGTGTCGTGCAACACCGCGTTCGCCCAAATGGCGGCCGAGACTCTCGGCCCCCAGGTCATGGTGCAGAAGGCGGCCGAGTTCGGGTTCAACAGCCGGGTCCCGATCGACCTGCCGGCTGCGGCCTCGTCGTCGTTCCCGACCGATTTCGGTGCGTTGATCTCCGGGAAAGGCGGGCCCAACTCCGTCTACGAGAACTCGGCCGCACTGGCACAAGCTGGTATCGGCCAGAACGATGTCCAGGCGTCGCCGTTGCACATGGCGCTGGTGGCTGCCGGAGTGGCCAACGACGGAAAGGTGCCCACGCCGCACGTCGTCGCCGATGTCCGTGACCGCGAGGGCAAGGAGTTGCTCAAGGTTGACCCGGGTCCCTGGCGCACGGCCGTCACACCTGCCGCCGCGGCCACGCTCCGTGCCGGTCTCATCGGAGTCGTCGACAACGGCACCGCCCGCAACCTGGCCATGCCGGGCTGGACCGTAGGGGCCAAGACCGGCACCGCCGAGCTGGCGGCGACGGCCGACAGCACGAACGCCTGGGTGATCGGATTCGCTGGTCCGGCGAACCAGCCGCCGGTCGTTGCCTTCGCGGTGCTGATCGAGGCCAGCGACCTCGCCGGTCAGCAGACCGGAGGAGCTGCTGCCGTTCCGGTCGCCAAACTGCTTCTCGACGCCGTCCGGACCGTGGTCGAGGCCAAGCGATGACACCGTCACGGTCAGCGGCTGGCGACCGTAGGCTCCCTGGTCGATTCACTAGAGTGGGCGGCGCCTATGGCCGATCGTGAACCCGTCGTGCTCAACGGACGGTACGAGCTGCACAGCCGCATCGCCCGAGGAGGCATGGCGGAGGTCTTCCTGGCGCGCGACCAGGTGCTCGACCGCGCCGTCGCAGTGAAGGTGCTCTTTCCGGAATACGCCGCCGACCCGGCGTTCGTCGAGCGGTTCCGCCGCGAGGCGCAATCGGCCGCCAACCTGAACCATCCCAGCATCGTGGGCGTGTATGACTGGGGTTCTTATCACGGCACCTACTTCATCGTCATGGAGTACGTGCGGGGCCGCAGCCTGGCGGAGGTGCTGCGGGCCGAGGGCACGCTGCATCCCGACCGGGCGGCCGATGTCGCCACGGACATCGCGGGTGCCTTGTACTTCGCCCATCGCAACGGGGTCGTCCATCGCGACATCAAGCCCGGCAACGTCCTGCTCACTCCGCAGGGGCAGGTCAAGGTGACCGACTTCGGCATCGCCCGGGCGGTCGGCGGGGGCAACACCGACAACCTGACGCAGACCGGCTCGGTCATGGGCACCGCCACCTACTTCTCGCCGGAGCAGGCCCAGGGCCTGCCGGTCGACCCCCGGAGCGACCTCTATTCGCTGGGAATCGTCCTCTACGAGATGATGTGCGGCCGGCCGCCGTTCTCGGGTGACAGCCCCGTGGCCATCGCCTATCAGCACGTTCAGGGGTCGGCCACCCCGCCGAGGCAGGTCAATCCTGACGTCCCACCCGCGCTCGAGGCGATCACCCTCAAGCTGCTGGCCAAGAACCCGGCCAATCGCTACGCCACGGCCGAAGAGCTGCGCGCCGACCTCCGCCGCTTCCGCGAGGGCCAGCCCATCGCGGCCGAATCCGTCCTGCCCGGTCCGGTCGCCGTGGGCGTGGGCGCCGCTGGGGCGATGACCATGCCGGCCGCCGACGCCACGCACGTCATCGCGCCGACCCGCGTTGTCGCCCGCAGTGGAGGAAACGGCACCGCGGACCCGACCGCCGCGGGTCCGGTGTACGCGGGCGCCCCTATGTACGAGCCGCCCCGCCGCAACGGCGTGTTCATCGCTGTGCTGGTGGTGCTTTTGGCCTTGCTCGGCGTCCTGCTGTTCTTCTTTGCCCGCACTGTGCTCGGTGCCGGCAGCAACGGATCCCCGGAGATGGTGACGGTCGCCGATGTGACCGGTAAGCCGCAGGCCGAGGCCGAGGTGATGCTGGGGCGCGACGGCTTCCAGACCCTCCCGGCATTCGAGCAGAACACCCAGGTAGACCCGGGCAAGGTCATCCGGCAAGACCCGCTGGGCCTGGCGAGGGCGGTCAAGGGGTCGACGGTCAAGCTGTTCATCAGCCAACCGCCGCAGCAGCTGACCGTTCCGAATATCACGGGGCAGACCGAGGAGGCTGCTCGGGCCGCGCTCGTGCAGGCCGGTTTCGCCCAGCCCCGGCGCACCACGCGGGCCGTGACCGATGCCAAACAGAAAGGCGTGGTGGTCGCCCAGGACCCGGCCGCCCAGACCAAGGTCAACAAGGACGTTGTCGTCACCATCGAGGTGGGCACGGGGCCGGATCAGGTGACTCTGCCCAGCGTCTCCGGGCAAACGGTGGATGACGCACAGAACGTCCTGATCGGCGCGGGCATCAAGCCGGAGAACATCAAGCAGTCGAAGCAACCGTCCGACTCGGTTGCGGCCGATCACGTCATCGGAACCGACCCGGCGGCCACCACGAAGGTCACCACCGATTCGGCTGTGACCATCCTCGTTTCCTCCGGGCCCGACCTGGTGAAGGTCCCCGGGGTGGTGAACCTGACCCAGGCGGCGGCCGAGCGATCGCTGCAGGGTGCGGGTTTCGGGGTCGAGGTGACGCCGATGGGCCTGGTCAATCCCAATGATCCCCGCATCGGCAAGGTCATGAGCCAGAACCCCGATGGCGGCAGCCAGGCTGCGAAGGGCAGCTCCGTCAACATCGTGGTCGGCATCCCGGCCGATCCCACGACCACGACCGGCTCCTCTCGGAACACGACCACCACGCACTGAGCGGCCGGCCCTCTTCGCCATCCGTCGGTCGGTGGTGGTTTGCGCGCCGGCTGCCACCGATATCCTGCTGCTCCATGGCGAAGCCCACGAAACGGAAGGTGCCGGGAGGCGTTGAGCACTCGGGCCGGGTGACCACCAAAGGCCCCAGCTCGGCCAGCTCTGCCGACGGACCGGGCCGCCCCCGCCCACCGGCGAGCTCGCGCTACACCCCGCCGGTGCCGTCGTCGGCCAAGCTCGGAAGCAGCGGCCGCTGGGTTCCCATCACACTGTTCACGCTGCTGGTTGTGGGCGTGTTGATGATCATCATCAACTACATGAGCGTGCTGCTGCCCGGTGCGCCCAGCAACTGGTACATCGTGGGCGGGCTGGGCCTCATCCTGGCCGGCATCATGGTCGCCACCCAGTGGCGATGAGCTGACCGATCAAGCTGGGTCGCGGCAGGCTGGGTCGCAGCCCTTTGTCTGAACCAGTGCCGTCCTTGTAGTTACAGCCGCGTGATTCTCCCCAGGCTTCTCCACAGGTTGGGGAAAACCACCGGACTAGCGTGGCTGGGCGGCGCCCGGAAGTTGGAGCCCGATCACTCGATCACCGGCGCCACCAGCTCCATGTCCTCCTGGCAGTGCCGCGGCGGGTTGGGCATCTCGTCGTTGGCGACGGTCATCCGTACCTCAGTGCCGCAGAGCGAGCAGCGGAAGTTGAGGCGGACCTTGCGCAGCTCTCCGGGCGGGGGTGGTTGGGGGATCGGTTGCGCGAATGACCCGATCAGCTTCAGACCCACCCGCAAGAACAGATGGATGGCGGCGAGGGCGATGGCCACCTTCCACACCGGCACCTTGCCCAGGAACACGAGCAATGCGCCGAAGATCAGGTAGATGGCGAGGATCACACGCTTCTTCGTCAAACCGATGCTCCGCTTCGGCGGTTGTCAGCTGCCGATCTCCTGTCGGAGCCTAGGCGGCCCACGGCCTCAACCCAGCCGCTCGATGACGAGGGCGTTGGCCATGCCACCGGCCTCGCACATGGTCTGAAGACCGAAACGGCCGCCGCAGCGCTCCAGTTCGTTGACCAGTGTTGCCAGCAGGCGGGTGCCCGAGGCGCCGAGAGGGTGTCCGAGGGCGATGGCCCCGCCGTTGACGTTGACCTTGTCCACGTCGGCCTGCAGGTCCTTGGCCCAGGCCAGCACCACGGCAGCGAAGGCCTCGTTCACCTCGGCCACGTCGATGTCGTCGACGGTCAAAGAGCAGCGGTCCAGCACCTTGCGGGTGGCGGGGATCGGCCCGCTCAACATCAAGAGCGGATCGACTCCAGCCAGGGCGAAGCCGCAGAAGCGGGCCCGGGGCCTGTAGCCCAATCGCTCGGCCACCTCCTCGGCCATGATCAGGGCAGCCGACGCTCCGTCACCGATCTGCGCCGAGTTGCCGGCAGTCACGTGGCCACCGGGAACGAACGACGGCTTGAGCTCGGCCAGCTCTTCTGCGGTGGTCGGACTGATGCACTCGTCCGCGATCGCCAACCCGTTGCCCGTGGGCCCGGCCAGGTCGCCCGCGCGGCGGAGTGCGGCCACCGGGACGATCTCGCGCCCGAACCGGCCCTCGGCCGCAGCCCGGGCAGCTCGCGCCCGCGAAGCGGCTCCGTAGGCGTCCAGCTCCTCCCGGCTCAGACCGAAGCTGTCGATCAGTCGTTCGGCGGCCACGCCTTGGGGTACGAGACCGCCACGTTCCGAGTAGCGGGCTGCCACCCGCGGGCCGAAGGGTGCACCGAATCCCCTGCCCATGGAGGCGCCCATCGGCACGAGCGACATCACCTCGATGCCCCCGGCCACCACCACGTCGTAGGCGCCGGCCATCACGCCCTGAGCGGCGAAATGGGCAGCCTGCTGGGATGAGCCGCATTGGCGGTCGATGGTGGTGGCGGGCACTTCTTCCGGCCAGCCGGCGGCGAGCACCGCGCTGCGGGCCACGTTCACCGACTGCGCGCCCGACTGCATGACGCAGCCGACGATCACATCGTCGACCAGCCCGGCATCCAGGTCGTTCCGCTGCTGCAGCGCGCTCAGGCACTCGCCGGCCAGGTCGGCCGGATGCCAGCCGGAGAGTTGACCGTTTCGCCGACCGATGGCCGTGCGCACGACGTCGACGATGACCGCGCTTCGCATGGGCGCCAGTCTGGGCGGCGCCACGATTGGACGCCAAGAAGGGCCGGCACCGCTGGTTCTCACCCCGGTCCGGCCCTTCCGTTCACTCAGGCACTTCGTGAATCAGACGTTGCCGTGTTGGCGCATCGCTTCCCAGATGCGCTGCGGGGCGCACGGCATGTCCAGATGGCGGATGCCCAGATGCGACAGCGCATCGACCACGGCGTTCTGCACCGCCGGGGTGGCCCCGATGGTGCCCGACTCGCCGATGCCCTTGGCCCCGAGTGGGTTGATGGGGGTGGGCGTCTCCATGGGCACACGCTCGAAGAAGGGCACGTCACCGGCGGAGACCACCATGTAATCGAGGAAGTTGCCGGTGAGCGGGTTGCCGTCTTCGTCGTAGCGGAACTCCTCGTAGAGCGCCTGCGCCGCGCCCTGGGCGATGCCGCCGTGAACCTGGCCCTCGACCAGGAGCGGGTTGAGGATGGTGCCGGCGTCATCGACGCAGACGTGACGCAAGATGCGGGCGACACCCAGCTCCGTGTCGACCTCGACCACGCAGACATGGGCGCCGAAGGGGAAGGTTGCCTGGCTGGCGTTGAACTCCGAGAGACCTTCGAGCGGATTCTCGCCGACGCCCTTGGCCAGTTCTTCCCAGCTGACGGCCTTGGCCGGCGTGCCGGTCACCGAGAACTTCCCGTCCTGGAGCACGATGTCGTCGGGATTGGCCTCGAGCAGGTCGGCCGCGCGCTGACGGGCGGCTTCGACCAGGCGCAGGGCGGCGTCGTTCACGGACGAGCCGGCCAGCTGCAGCGACCGAGAGGCGCCCGTGGTACCGCCGGACGGCACGATGTCGGTGTCGCCGTGGAAGATCTCGATGCGGTCCATGGGGACGCCGGTCCGCTCGGAGACCAGCATCGTCCATGCGGTGTAGTGGCCCTGCCCGTAGGGCGACGAGCCGGTGCGAACGAACAGCGTGCCGTCTGGCCGGAGCTCGACGGCACCGAACTCGCCACCACCGCCATAGGCGGTGATCTCGACATAGACCGACAGCCCGATGCCGAGCTGGACCGGGTCGCCGGCCTCTCGCCGACGGGCCTGCTCGGCCCGCAGGTCGCCATACCCGGCCTGCTTGAGCGCGATGTCCAGCGCTTTCTCGTAGTCGCCGCTGTCATAGGGGGCGCCCATGGCGGTCTTGATCGGCGCGGAGAAGGGCTGCAGGAAATTG
>JAXDQG010000042.1:0-14463 GCA_034667945.1 Acidimicrobiia bacterium
CCCGTCGCGCTCATGGCGCTGATGGCCGCGGTCATAGCGTTGACCGCCGCCTGTGGCGGCGGCGCAGGGCAGAGCAGCTCTACAACTGCGCCTCGCTTCAACACGCCCGGCCTGACCGGCACGACGCCCTCCGCCGGCGACCGCGATCAACCCGTCGAGCAGCTGCCCTTCAGCCGCTTCGACGGCTCCACCGGAACACTGGCCGACTATCGGGGCCGTCCCCTGGTGGTCAACTTCTTCGCCTCCTGGTGCGCGCCCTGCGTCCGCGAGATGACCGACTTCCAGCAGGTCCATCGCGAGTTGGGCGACCGGGTCGCCTTTCTGGGCGTGAACGTCCGTGACCGCCTCGAGGACGGCCGCTCTATTGTCAACCAAACGGGCGTCACCTACGACCTGGCTCGAGATCCGCAGGGAGACCTGCTCCAACGTCTCGGGGGCCTCGCCATGCCGACCACGGTGCTCTTCAACCCAGAAGGCAAGGTCGTGTCGTTGCAGAGTCGTTCGTACGACGCCAACGGTCTCCGGTCGACCATCGAGAAGAAGCTGCTGACGTGATGCTGGCCGCGCTGATCGACGCTCCGCTGGCGCTGGCCTTCGGGGCAGGCATGCTGGCCGCAGTGAACCCGTGCGGGTTCGCCATGCTGCCCGCCTACCTCTCCTACTTCGTCGGGCTGGAGGGCGCCACATCAGACGCCACCAGCTCGGAGACAGCCGCCCGGTCGGCTCCCCAGAACGAGGCGCCCGAGCGGGGCCTGCTGCGGGCCCTCGGCGTCGGCGCCATCATGACCGCCGGGTTCGTGAGCGTGTTCGGCGCCGTCGGCCTGGTCGTGACCCAGATCTCCTCCTCGGTGATGGATCACGCCAAGTGGGCCACCATCCTCATCGGCCTGGCCTTGGTGGTCGTGGGCGTCGCCTTGCTGGCCGGCCGGCAGCTGAGCGTTCGCCTTCCCCGGCTTGACCGGGGCGGTTCCAGCCGAGAGCTCGGCTCGATGTTGCTGTTCGGCATCTCCTATGCCATTGCATCCCTCGGCTGTACCTTGCCCACCTTCCTCAGCGCCACGTCGTCATCGTTCAGCCGATCCGGCTTCGCCTCGGGCATGGCCACCTTCTTCAGCTACGCCCTCGGCATGGGCATGATCGTGACCGCCCTCACCGTGGCGGTGGCGCTGGCTCGGGGATCGGTGGTGCTGGCCTTCCGGCAGGTCCTGCCCTATGTCAGCCGCCTGTCCGGCGCGCTCGTGCTCGTGGCCGGGCTGTATGTCACGTATTACGGCTGGTACGAGGTGCGCCTGGCCCGCGGCGGTGCCGCCCGTGATCCGGTGGTCGATCGGGCGTTGGGCGTCCAGGGCCGGATGAGCGATCTGATCGACACCGTCGGAACCACCCGGCTGGGACTCCTGTGCGCTCTCGTGGTGGTGGCCGTTGCGGCAGTGGGCTGGCGGGCCCGCCGCGGTCGGCGCGCCCGGCAAGCCGAGCCCAATCGGGCATCCGCCACGGCGGCCTGATGTTCGCCCGGCTGCTGTCCCATCCGGGCGTGCGGGAGCAGCTGTCGATTCGTTCGACATTCGGCTTCATGGCCTTCCACGGCGGCTCGCTCGAGCGTTACACCGATGAGATCGCCTCGGCCGCCGCCGATCTGGCGGGCGCCTCCTATTACGGCGTTGTGCAGCCGCCGGAGTTCCGCTGGCATCTGCCGTCCAACCGGGTCGACCCGGCGGAATCCGAGCAGCTCGCCGCCTTTCTCGACCACGTCGAGGTGGCGGTGGCGGTACACGGGTTCGGCCGGGCCGGCATGTTCACCACCATGTTGCTGGGTGGGGGTAATCGCGCGCTGGCCGCCCACGTCGGTGGATGTCTGAGGGCTCGATTGGCCCACTACGAGATCATCGACGACGCGGATGCCGTGCCGGCCGACCTCCGGGGCCTCCACCCCGACAACCCTGTGAACCGGCCGCGGGGCGGCGGTGTGCAGTTGGAGCTTCCGCCCCGGGTCCGGGGAATGGGCCCCTACTGGCACGGCTGGTCGCGTCAGGGCAACCCGCACACCGAGGCGCTGGTCGCCGCGCTGGCCGAGGCAGCCACCAGCTGGCCGACCGGGCTTCGACCGGATCGACCCTGCTGAATACGGGTGCAGCCATCCGTCCTCGGGTCGCTCACCACTAGCCTGCCCGGCGTATGACCGAGGTGTGCATCTTCACCGAGCCGCAGCAGGGCGCCCACTACGACGATCTGGCAAGCGTGGCCTGCACCGCGGAAGAGCTTGGCTACACGGGCTTCTTCCGGTCGGACCACTTCCTCAAGATGGGCAACGTCGACGGGTTGCCCGGGCCGACGGACGCCTGGGTGACGCTGGGTGCGTTGGCTCGCGAGACCTCGCGGATTCGCCTCGGCACATTGGTGACCTCGGCCACCTTCCGCCTGCCCGGTCCGCTGGCCGTCGCCGTTGCCCAGGTGGACCATATGAGCGGTGGTCGGGTCGAGCTGGGGCTTGGTGCCGGCTGGTACGAGGCCGAGCACCGTGCGTACGGCATCCCGTTCCCGGGCACCGGGGAGCGCTTCGATCGGCTCACCGAGCAGCTCGAGATCATCACCGGCATGTGGCAGGCGCCCCCTGGCGAGCGGTTCACATTCGAGGGACGGCATTATCAGGTCTCAGGATCGCCCGGACTTCCCAAGCCGCTCCAGCAGCCGTTGCCGGTGATCATCGGGGGCGGCGGCCGCAAGAAGACCCCGATGCTGGCGGCCCGCTTCGCAAGCGAGTTCAATCGGGCGTTCGTCTCGGCCAGGTCGGTCAAGGCGAGCTTCGACACCGTGAGGGCCGCCTGCGACGCGATCGGGCGAGACGCTTCCAGCCTGAAGTACACCGCCGCGGTGGTGTTGTGCTGTGGCGAGGACGAGGGCGCCTTCGCCCGGCGTGCAGCCGCCATCGGTCGCGAGCCCGAGGAGCTGCGGCAGAACGGCGCGGCAGGAACGCCGTCCGAGGTGGTCGAAAGGCTGCTGACCTATACCGACGCCGGCGCCCAGCGCCTCTACCTCCAGGTTCTGGATCTCGCGGATCTGGATCACCTGCGGCTGGTGGCGGCCGAGGTGGTCCCACAACTTTCCTGAGGCGATCCGGGTTGTCGCTGGGCGGCCGCCGGCCAGGACCGTCGCCGGTCGCCGTTCAGGGAGCCAGCCGGGTCCGCTCCCAGCCACCCGAGGAGTTGCGCTGGTAGACGATCCGATCGTGGAGGCGGCTCGGTCTGCCCTGCCAGAACTCGACGCGTTCGGCCAGCACGCGAAAGCCGCCCCAGTTCGGCGGGCGGGGGACGATCCCATCCCCGAAGCGCCGCTCGGCCGCGGCGTAGGCTTCGTCGAGCTCGACCCGACTGGCCAGCTCCATGGACTGCGGGGACGCCCAGGCGCCGAGCTGGCTCGGGCGGGGACGAGAGGCGAAGTACGCGTCGCTCTCGGCCTCGGTCACCCGTTCGACACCGCCCTCCACCGCGACCTGCCGGGCCAGCGGTGACCAGGCGAAGACCAGTGATGCCCTCGGGTTCTCGGCCAGATCCCGGGCCTTGCGGCTGCCGTAATTGGTGAAGAACACGAAGCCGCGGTTGTCGATCCCCTTCACCAGCACGTGGCGTGCGGACGGTCGTCCGTCGGCCGAGGCGGTGGCCAGCACGGCGGCGTTGGGCTCGATCGTGCCCGACGCGGCCACTTCGCTGAACCACCTGCGGAACTGGTCGAACGGTTCGGGGGCGCTGTCGTCCAGATCGAAGGGACGCGATTGATAGGTACGACGGAGGTCGGCCAGGTCCATGCGTCGCTCACCCTATGAACCCGCTTGGCAGATGCGCCGCGTCGGTGCTCATGTCATCTGGCGGCCCGGCGCAGCACACACCAGGTGCCGCCACCGGCCCGGGAGGCGAAGCCTTCCCATCTGCCGGGTAAAGCCTCGCCCACGTCCTGCGCCGAGAGGTGGATGGGTGTCCGCTCGGCCAACGAGTTGACCCACACGAGGGAGCCGTCTGCGGCGAGCACTCGGTCGACCTCGACCGGGAACAGCAGCATGTTGACCAGCACAAGGGCGGATACCGACCTGTCGGCGAGCGGCAACTCGGATGCGTCGGCCTGCACCCGCGCGGCCACATCGGGCGCCCGGACCAGCATCTCGCAAGAAAGGTCCATGGCAACCACCACTCCGCCAACGAAATGCTCGACGAGGAGCGGCGTGGCAAAGCCGGTCCCCGACCCGAGCTCGACGACCAGGCCGTCCTTCGCCGGGCCCGCGCCAGCCCCGCCCCGCTGGAGCGCGTCGAGGAGGGAGTCCAACCGACCCGGCTGCATACGGGTGTGCCACTCGGGAGCCAGCGAGTCGAACAGCGCAGCCACCTTGCCGGCTCGGTCCGACGTCCAGCCGTCCGGCTGAAAGGCGACCTGGCGGGTGACCCGGCGCATGGGGTGATCTTCATTGCCCTCTCCCCGGAGCTCGGCCGGGTCGGGCACCACCTGAGGCAGGTGCGTGAGGGTGGCGCTCACCGGCTGGGCCCGGCCGACAGCAACTCCCGTCCGCCGAGATAGGGTCGCAGGACGTCCGGGACGGTGACCTGGCCGTCCGGTCGCCGATAGGTCTCGACCAGGGCCGCCCACACTCGGGGGACCGCCAGCGCGGAGCCGTTGAGCGTGTGCACGATCTCGGTGCCCTTGGCGCCCGCCGGCCGGTAGCGCACGTTGGCCCGACGAGCCTGGTAGTCGCTGAACCACGACACGGACGAGACCTCGAGCCACCGGTCGACACCCGGAGCGTAGACCTCGATGTCGAATGTGCGGGCGGACGAGGCGCCGAGATCGCCGGTGCACAGGTCCAGAATGCGGTAGGCGAGGCCCAGGTCCCGAATCACACCTTCCGCTCGAGACAGCAGCTCGGCGTGGAGGTCGGCGGCCTGTGCGGGTGTGGCATAGGCGAGGATCTCGACCTTGTCGAACTCGTGGACCCGCAGCAGGCCACGGGTGTCCCGGCCGGCCGAGCCAGCCTCACGGCGGAAGCACGAGGTGTGGGCCATGAACCGGAGCGGCAGCGCCTCCTCGGCCAGGACCTCGTCCCGGGCCAGCGAGGTCAGTGGCACCTCGGCGGTGGGGATCGCCCACAGATCGTCCCGCTCGAGGTGGTAGGCGTCGTCGGCGAACTTGGGCAGGTGACCGGTGGACACCATGGTCTCGGTCAGCACCAGGGTCGGCGGACGGATCTCCTCGAACAGGTCGCTGTTGCGGTCGAGCGCCAACTGCACGAGTGCCCGCACCAGCGAGGCGCCGCCCTTGCGGTACATCACGAACATCGATCCCGACAGCTTGGCGCCGCGCTCGAGGTCGAGAATGCCCAGCTCGGCACCAATGTCCCAGTGAGGGACGCGCTGGTGCTCGGCATAGCCGTCGGGGTCGTAGCCCTCCACCCGAACGACGACGTTGTCGTGCTCGGTGCGCCCTTCGGGCGCCTCCTCTGACGGCAGATTCGGGATGACCAGCAGCTCCGAGCGGACGTCGGCCGCCAGACGGTCCACCTCGGCGGCCAGCTTTCGCTCTTCGTCGCCCAGCTCGCGGCTCTCGGCAGCCAGCTGCTCGGCACCCTTCTCGTCACCCTGCCGCTTGCGTTGACCGACCTGCTGCGACAGCTCGCGGATGCGACTGCGGGTTTCGTCCCGCTGCTGGGAGCGCTGGCGCTGCTCGGCGTCGAGCGCGAGGACTCGCTCGACGCCGGTGAGATCGATGCCGCGACGAGCCAACTGGGCACGTACCCGGTCCGGCTCGGAACGCAGGCGTCGGAGGTCGATCATGGGCGACGACGTTATACGGCCCGCTCCCGGCATCCTGCACAGGTTCGCCCGGCGCCGCTTACTAGGGTGATCCGCCGTGCCCGCCATCGAGGTGCAGGAGCTGACCGTCCGCTACGGCAGCCACCTCGCAGTCGACCGGGTGTCCTTCACGGCGGAGCAGGGCGAGGTGGTGGCGCTGCTCGGACCCAACGGCGCCGGCAAGACCACGACCGTGGAGACCATCGAGGGTTACCACCGGCCCAATGGCGGCCTGGTGCGGGTGGCGGGCCTCGACCCCGTTGGCGACCACGACCGGGTGGTCCTGCAGCTCGGCGCCATGCCGCAGTCGAGCCGGCTGTACGCGGCAATCAAGCCAATCGAGGCCCTCCGGCTGTTCGCGGCGTATTACCCGGAAGCCGCAGACCCTGACGCGCTGCTCCGCCAGGTCGGCCTGGAGGGCCGGCGGGCCCGAACGCCGTGGCGACGGCTCTCGGGCGGCGAGCAACAGCGCCTCAGCCTGGCCCTGGCACTTGTCGGGAGACCACGGGTGGTCGTACTCGACGAGCCAACCGCAGGGCTGGACGTCGAGGGGCGGCAGCTCGTGCGCCACCTGGTGAACCAGCTGCGCCAGCAGGGCGTGTGCGTGCTCGTGACCACGCACGAGCTCGACGAGGCCGACCGGATCGCCGACCGTCTCGTGATCATCGACGGGGGGAGGTTGGTGGCCTCGGGCACGCCCGCCGAGCTGGCTCGGCTGGCCGGTCCACCGCAGGTGCGATTCCACGCCCCAGCCGAGCTCGACGTAGCTGCGCTGGCGGCGGGGCTCGGAACGGAGGTCCACAACGTGGGCCCGGGCGAGTACGTGGCCGACCTCGACCCGTCGCCGGCCAACGTGGCGCGCCTCACGGCCTGGCTCGCCGAGCGCGATCTTCCGCTGGGAGACCTCCGCGCCGGCCGGCAGCGGCTCGAGGACGTATTCCTTCGACTTACCCAAGCGGAGTCGCCAGCTGAGCGGGCAACGGGGCCGGACTCGGCCGAGCCACGCCGATGAGGGCAGCCACGCCGATGAGGGCCTTGACGGCACAGGCCCGCACCGAGTTGCTGCTGTCGCTCCGACAAGGTGAGCAGCTGCTGGTTGCCATTGGGATCCCGCTGCTGGTGTTGGTCTTCTTCTCGCTGGTAGACGTTCTGCCGACCGATACCACCGACGCTGTCGACTATCTCACCCCGGCAGTGCTGGCGCTGGCCATCATGTCGACCGCAATGGTGTCGCTCGGTATCGCCACCGGGTTCGAGCGCTACTACGGCGTGCTGAAGCGGCTGGCGCTCACCCCCCTGGGCCGCCCCCGACTGCTGGCCGCCAAGCTGGCCGCTGTACTGGTCATTGAGGTAGTCCAGTTGGTGGTGCTGAGCATTGCCGGCCGGCTTCTCGGCTGGGGGCCCGGCTTCCAGGCGGTCGGGCTGGTGGCTGCGGTGCTGCTGGGCACCGCCGCCTTTGCCGGCCTGGGCTTCACCCTGGCCGGTGTGCTCTCCGGGCCGGCCAATCTGGCGGCGACGAACGGGTTGTATGTGCTGCTCCTGCTGCTGGGCGGCATCGCGGTGCCCGCTTCACAGCTGCCCGGCGCCCTTCGGGTTGGGGCCCGCGTGCTGCCCTCCGGAGCGCTGGTGGAGGTGATGGGTGATGTGGCCGGGCGCCTGCCAGCCGCCAGCGCCCGCGCCTGGCTGGTGCTGCTGGTTTGGGCGGTCGTCATGCCGCTGGTGGCAGCCAAGACGTTCCGATGGTCGCCCGACTGAGCTCCCGGCGTCACCACAGGTAGCGAGAGCCTACGTGGGGGCGAAGGCGCCGAGCGCTTTGGCGGTTCGAGGCCCCGGTTCGAGGCCCCGGTTCGAGGCCCCCAGACAGGGTGGGTGGGCAGTCAGCCCGCCGGCGGGTGAGCGGCGGGCTCCTTCGGCGCAGGTCCCAGGCGCTCGAACTCGGAGGTCACCGCGTTCCACGTGAGCACTTCATCCTCGGAGACGACCCGACGGGCCTGCTTCTCATCGGACTCCCGCGCCGCGGACCACTTGAAGAAGATCACGATGATCAGCGTCCACAGGAGCGCTCCACCACCCAACTTCATGATCAACCCAGCGGTCTGCTGATCGGTGACGACGCCCATGTGCCACAGCCGATAGGGCCGGTCGTACGCGCTGTAGACCGGCTTGTCCGCCAGTGTGAGCCAGGCGGCCGGGATTGTCGGCAGCACCGACATCATGAACAGATAGGCGCACTGCGCCAGCGGCGCCATACGAAGCTCGGGCACAGGCCCACAGACCGGCATCCACATCATCAGCGCGAGGAACACCAGTGCCAGGTGGAGCAGGTAGTGCACGGGGCCGTTGGTCACGGCGAGGTTGATGACCGCACTCCAGTGAGTGGCTGCCACGAAAAGGTTGAAGACGAAGCCGGCCAGGACCGGCTTGGACAGGCGCATGAGGGTGCGACCGAACCGACCCTGGAGCATGAGCCGCGCCAGCCACGTCGGCGTGGCCAGCAGGAAGAGCGGCGGCATGATGAACGACAGCACCATGTGCTGCACCATGTGGATCGAGAAGAGGTACTGCTCGCCGAGGTCGTGCACCGGCCAGTCGGACGCGGCCCACAGGACGAACACCCCGGTCCAGAAGAACGCCTTCTGCCGGCGACTGATCGGCGCATGGCCGCTGGCGACCATGATCGGCTGGATGGTGCGGGCGACGTAGAACCCGAGCCCGATGACGACCGCAACCAGCACCCAGACCTCAGGGTGCGGTTGCCAGCGTGCGGGATCTTGGGCGACTGCGGACAGGATCACGCGACGCCTCCTTCGAGACTCCGGGCCATCGCCCGGAGGGAGAAACGGCGAATGTCAGTGAGGGATGGCGTGGGGCTTGAACACCTTGAAGGCCGTCAGCATGATCATGTAGACGCCGATTGCCAGGATGATCCCCGTGGTGAACACCCGACGGAGGATCCGGCGGTCGTACTTCAGGTGCATGAAATAGGCGGCGATCAGGTAGAACTTGATGCCGCCCATGATGAGCAGGGCCGGCATGAGCAGGCGGCCCCAGTTGATCACGCTGTGGAAGTAGGTCGACACCTCGACGCAGGTGATGAGGCCCAAGACCAGGGCGACGATCACGTACTGCTTGTCGGTCGGGCCGTGGTGTTCAACAGTCCGGTGCCCCGCCGCGGCAGAGTGCTCAGCGGAGGCCGGCGTTCCGACGTCAGGGATGCTCATCGGTGCCCTCTCAGGGAATCAGGTAGACGACGGCGAAGATGACCACCCACACGACGTCGACGAAGTGCCAGTACAAGCCGACGATCTCCAACCGCTCGGCGTTTTCGGCGGCCAGCCGGCCACGTGCCGACTGCACGAACATGCTGAGCAGCATGATGATGCCGACCGTCACGTGCACGCCATGGAAACCGGTGAGCGTGAAGAAGGCCGAGCTGAAGATGTTGGTCGTGTAGCCGAGGCCTTCGCGGTAGAACGCGGTGAACTCGTAGACCTGCCCGGAGATGAACGTGGCTCCGAGCAGCGCGGTCGTCATGAGCCAGATGCGCGTGCGCTGGTGGTCGTTGCGGGTGAGCGCAGAATGCGCCAACACCATCGTCAACGAGCTCATCAGCAGCACGAAGGAGCTCACGGACGTGAAGGGGATGTCGTAGATGTGGGCGCCCAGCCGATTGATCTGGACGTTCTCGAAGCCCGGGAAACTGCGCAGCTTGTAGCGATACAGCAGGTAGGTGGAGATCAGGCCGCCGAAAAGCAGGCATTCGGATCCCAGGAACAGCCACATGGCCAGCTTCTCGTTGGAGATGCCGGTGTTGGTGTGATGCGGATCGTGTCCGCCATGGTCGTCGTGGCCGGCCGCGGCCGGCGCGTCGGCGGTCAGCACCTCAGCCAACGGGGGCCTCCTCCGGAACAGCCGGCACCAAGCCGCCGTCCCCACCGTGCTGGTCATGGGGCTCTTCGGCGTGGTGGTCGTGGGCGACGTCGGGATCGTCCGGTGGCTCGAAGACCCAGCCGTAGACACCCCACAGGACGACGAGTGCGCCCGGGATGCAGATGAAGCGGTTGAAGATCAGCCCGTAGGCGATGATGGGCAGACCCACGGCGATAACCAGCGGGAAGTACGACGGAGAAGGCAGATGGACGCCCTTGGCGTCACCCTTCTGCGTCACGTCCTCGGTCGCCTTGATGCGCACGGCCCGACCCTTTTCGTCTTCACCGTACTTGCGGTGCCAGAAGTCGTCCTGGGCGTGCACCGTGGGGATCTGGTCGAAGTTGTGCTCGGGAGCCGGCGAGGGAATCATCCACTCCAGGCTGCGGCCGTCCCACGGGTCCGCTCCAACGTTCGGCCGGTTGGCGGCCTTCCAGCTTCGATAGCTGTGGAGGATGTTGTACATGAAGATCAGCGTCCCGATGGCAATGGTCGCCGCGCCGATGCTGGCCACACGGTTCCAGAACGTGAAGCCGTCCGAGGGCTGGTAGGTCACGATCCGGCGGGACATACCGTTCAAGCCGAGGATGTGCATCGGGCCGAAGGTCAGGTTGAAGCCGATCAGCGTGATCCAGAAATGCCACTTCCCGAGCCGCTCGTTCAGCATGAAGCCAAAGGCCTTCGGGAACCAGAAGTACATCCCGGAGTAGAGCCCGAGAAGTGCCCCTCCGAAGAGCACGTAGTGGAAGTGGGCGACGATGTAATAGGTGTCGGTCTGCTGCGTGTCAGCCGGCGAGACGGAGTGCGACACGCCGGACAGGCCACCGATTGTGAACATCGCGACGAGACCCATGGCGAAGAGCATCGCCGTCGTGAAGCGCAGCTTGCCGCCCCACATGGTGGCCATCCAGTTGAGGATCTTCACACCAGTGGGCACGGCAATGAACATCGTCGACAGCGAGAAGGCCGCCACCGAGATGGGCCCGATACCCGAGGCGAACATGTGGTGCGCCCACACGCCCCATCCCATGAAGCCGATCGCAATACCCGAAAAGACCATGAACGGATAGCCGTAGATGGGCTTTCGGGAGAACACCGGAATGACCTCGGAGACGATGCCGAAGCTGGGCAGGATCAGGATGTAGACCTCGGGATGGCCGAAGATCCAGAAGAGGTGCTGCCACAGCAGCGGGTCGGCGCCTTGGGCCACGTTGAAGAAATTGGCCCCGAACAGCCGGTCGAACGTCAGCAGGAACACGGCCACGGTGATCACCGGGAGGGCGAACAGCAGGAGGAACTGGGTGACCAGTGCCATCCAGGTGAAGACCGGCATGCGGAACAGCGTCATGCCGGGCGCCCGCAGGTTGAGGACCGTCACGATCAGGTTGATGGACGAGACCAACGAGCCGATTCCCGTGATGATGATGCCCAGCGCGTAGAAGTCCATGCCGTGGCTGGGTGAGAAGGCCACACCGGTGTTGGGTGCATAGGCGAACCATCCGCCGTCGGGCGCTCCGCCCAGGAAGAAGCTCGACGTGATGAACAGACCACCGAAGAGCCACACCCAGAGGCTCAGCGCGTTGAGCCGCGGGAAGGCCACGTCTCGAGCGCCGATCTGCAAGGGCAGCAGGTAATTCGCAAAGGCTGCGGCCATCGGCATGATCACGAGGAAGACCATCGTGACGGCATGCGTCGTGAACAGCTGGTTGTACAGCGCGGCAGAAACGACCTTGCCGTTGGGGCTGGCCAACTGCAACCGAATGATCAGGGCCTCGATGCCGCCGATCAGGAAGAACACGAAGGCGGCAACGCCGTACATGATGCCGATCTTCTTGTGGTCGACCGTCGTGACCCAACTGCGCCACCCCGCCTTGGTCTTCGGACGGGCGAGGACACCCAGCGGCTCGACGGCAACCCCATCTCGCCCGGACGGCAGGGCGAGCGGTTCACGCTCCACTAACGCCATGGTGTGTCGGTTCCTCTCGGGTCTCTTCCAGGGACGTTCACTGCGGTGCGGGAGGTCGTCACTTCAGCGTCGTCAAATACGCGACCAGGTCGTGGATCTGGTCTTCGGTGAGGGGCAGCTTGGGCATGCCACGGCCGTAGACCTCGCCCCGGCTGGGCGTGGGCGCCATGGCCTTGAAGTCTTCGGGATTGCGGATCCAGGCGGCGATGGTGTTCACGTTGGGGTTGCCGTCCGGCTGATGCAACTCGTAGAGCCCACTGATGAACCGTTCCCGGCTCATCAGATGGGTGAGGTTGGGGGCGTTGCCCGAAACCTGAGCGGCCCGGGTCCAGCCCTGGTTGATGCCCTTGTAGCAGTCCTTCGAAGGATCGAAGGTGTTGGGGTTGAACTCCTGCCCGGTGGCGAGTGGTTGGCAACCGGTCGTGTTCACGCCACGCACCTGGTGGCACGAGGCGCATTGCTGGGTGAACGTCTCGAGACCCCTCAGGGCTGCAGCGTCGGTCGGGACCTGGGCGGGCTTCTGCTGGTCGGCCAGCCACTTGTCGAAGTCTTCCTGGCTGACAGCCCGCACCGCCATGCGCATGTAGGCGTGCGACAGGCCGCAGTACTCGGTGCACTGTCCGAGGAAGTAGCCAGGCTTGTCGGCCTCGAGCCACCAGTCGTGCACCCGACCGGGCACTGCATCCTTCTTGCCGTTCAACTTCGGGATCCAGAAGGAATGGATGACGTCATTTGACGTGATCTTCAGGGCGATCGGCTTGCCGACTGGGATGACCATCTCGGTCGGTGTCGTGACATCGACGGGGTCGTCGTAGCGGCCGTTCTTGTCCACGTCGTAGCGGAACGACCACCACCACTGCTGGCCTTCGACGCGGACCGTCATGGCCGAGTCCTTCGGGACGTCGGTCAGCTTGAACAGTGTGGCCAAGGTGAACACGGCAATCACAGCGAGGATGACCGCCGGAGCGATGGTCCAGGTGAGCTCCAGCTTGGTGTTGCCGTGGATCTGCTCGGGAAAGATGTTGTCGTCTTGCTTGCGACGACGGAAGCGCACGGCGACGTAGAGCACGCCGATGTTGACGAACAGGAAGACGATGCCAGCCACCACGAAGACCGGCTTGATCAGCTGGTCGATGTAGCGGCCAGCGCGGCCTTCGGGATCAAGGGTGTCCAGGGGCAGCTTTTCGGAGCACCCCGCGGCAAGTAACGCCAGGCTGGCGGGCAGGCCCAGGCGCAGTGCCCGTCGAAGCCGCGTGCGCACCATCGAGCTCCTTCGATCGATCGTTCCTGCTGCTACTGCGGTTGGCTGGTCGGGAACAGCGGCGGTGAGTCTGTCGCTGCCGCGGCCCTGTCGCCAAGTCATCTGAGCCATGTGTCAGCCGCCGCCGTGCGGGGAGGTCGTGGGCCCTTCGCCCGGCGGTGGGATGGTGCCCTTGTTGGTCGCCCCACCGGGGATCTGCTGGCCCGGCACGGTGGTCGGTGCCGGCGTCGGCTCGTGGGGGTGGAACTCGCGCTCCCCCTTACCGGCGCCGATGACGCCACCGGTGAGGATGGCGATTGCGCCGAGCAGCAACACCGTGGCCAGCACCGGCTTGGCAAGGCGGGGCGCGGCGGCCAAGGCGATGGCCACCACGAAGATGAGCGCGGCTGCGCCGATCGTGACCCAGACCGAGGCCATCTTCGGCAGCGTGAGGAGGACCCGGCTGACGCCGAAGACCACGAAGCCGATGATGAGCACACCGGCGACCGGGACCTCGATGGGGTTGATGACCCGGTTCCGCAGCGCATGGTTCACCCGATAGTCGCCGGTGGCCCGGTCGGCCCAGGCCTGCACGACCCACTCGAGCGCAGCCAGGCCGATGACGATGAAGCCGGCCCAGAGCAGGATGCGGGTGGTGACCAGGCCCAGCACCACCATCGCAACCCCGAGGGCGGCGATCGGGGCGAAGAGGCTGGGTGTGTAGGGCGTCCTGACCTGGGGGGCGACCGCAGTGCCGGCCACTTCGGCGACGGCCCTGGCGTCGCTGTCCCGGAAGGCGACGACCATGGCGGCCACGCCGAAGCTGGCCGCTGCGCCGGCTACCAGCACCACGTAGCCCACATGATCGCCGACGCCGCCGCGCCAGCCCAACGTCAATGCACCCAACAGGGCGAAGTAGAAGGTGCCGAGATGGGAGGGGAACAGACCCCAGTCGACCCCTCCACTCGTCCAGCCATACAGAATGGCGGCCAAGAGGAAGAGCATCCCCATCCCGAAGTAGAGCTTGAATCCGGTGGTGAACATCGGGACCTACTTGGTGATGAAGACGGCGATCCAGAGCACGAACCACAACAGGGCCGCGCTGATCCAGTACGTGGCCGCCGCGTTGATGCCATCTGGGATGCGGCGGAATTGACCGGAGAGCGCCCGGAAGGCCATCAAGGCCAGGAACGCCACCGCGATCAGCATCCAGGCGACCCACAGGGCTGAGATGATGAGGACGAGGAGCCCCGCCTCGGTGTCGACCCCCAGATCGAAGCGGCTGATCATCCAGGACGCCTGGTTGATGGCCGCGAACCCCAGCACGATGGTGATGCCCAGGGCGAGATAGGCGTTACCCCGGTCGGATGTCCGCAGGGCGTGCGCTGCCCACAGCACGGTGATCGACGACAGGATCATCGTGAAGAGGATCATCGTGGGCTGCGCCAGCGGCATGACCGCTTCCCGAGGGAGCCAGGGCTTGCCGCTGTTGATGGTGT
>JAXDQG010000043.1:0-2992 GCA_034667945.1 Acidimicrobiia bacterium
GCGACTTCGTCTAGTAGGGACACCCCTCCGCTCAGCCCTGCGGCGGAGCGCTGCGGACGGCGTCGTTGAGCCAGGCGGCGTCGCCGGTGAAATGCACCTGCACCATGGGGCTGTGGGCCAGGGCGGCTTCGAGCGAGACGGCCTTGCGGTAGTACTCGGTGTTCGGCGCGGTGAGCACTCGGCGGCGCTCGTCGGGGTCGGTGACCCGCTCGGCCCGGGCCTGCAGCTCGACATGCACCGAGTTCTTGAGGCGAATGGTGAACTCGGGCTTTGCGAGCAAATTGGCCAGCCAGTCTCTCGGCTTGTGCTCGATGCCAGGCTTGGAGGCGTTCGGGGTGCCGGTGATGTAGGTCTGCCCGTCGACCACCGTGGTCCAGATCTCCGTGGTACGGGGCTCGCCCGAGCGACGGCCGACGGTCACGATGTCGACGACTCGCTCATTGAGCAAGCTCCGCAGGATGGCGTCATGGTCGTCCACGAAGGCGAACCATACCGCCCCTGCGCCGGGCCACGCACTGATCGCCCCAAGGCGATGACAAGCCCCTCACTCTCGTAGCGCAGCAGCAATTCCGATTAGAACAGCGCAGCGACCCGTTCGGCGATGGCGACCGTTGTCAGGTGCGTGTTGGCGCGAGGGATATCGGGGATCACGGACGCGTCGCATACTCGCAATGCGTCGAAGCCGATGACCCGGCATTGCGTGTCGACGACTGCCGCAGGGTCGCCAACGCTGCCCATCCGGCACGTGCCCGCGGCGTGGACATAGTCGTGAACGTTTTGCATCAGCCAGGCGTCGATAGCGTCGTCAGTGGGTAATGCGTCAGGCGACCCAGTGCTCGAGAACATCGACTCGGCCACTGCCGTGACCGCTGAATGGCCGATTACCGACCAGGCTCGCCGCAGGGCGTCCCGCATCCGAATCAGATCGCGCTCATCCGACAGCATCCGGAACTCGACGATCGGATCGATCCTGGGGTCGAGCGACTGCAAACGGACCTCGCCTCGCGAGAACACCTGCATGGCTGCGCCGATGAGCAGAGCCCCGAGCTGAGAAGCGTCGTCCACGCCGATAGGGCTCATCCAGACGAGCTGCATGTCATTCGTGCCGGCGTCGGCCAGGCCCGACGAATAGCGGAGCATCGATTGCACGATTCGGAGCTCGCTGGACGTGGCTCGTGCCTGCGGGTCGAGGCGAAGCGGCAGGTTGATCGTCGGGTGGTCGATGAGGTTGGCGCCCACGGGCAGGCGGCCGTCGGTCCCTATGCCCGAGCGCAACAAGATGGCGGGGGAATGGATCGCACCAGCGGCAATGATCGTCTCGCGGGCGCGGATCTCCTCTCCGTCGGCGGTGATCACGCCAACCGCACGATTGCCATCCAAGGCGACTCTGTCGACCAAGACGTCGCCTCGGATCTGCAAATTTGGTCGTGATCGGGCGGGTTCGAGATAGGCGTCATTGGTTGAAACCCGCCGCCCGTCGCTGATGTTGAAGGCGACTCGGCTGAGACCGGTGGCGCCCGCCGCATGGTAGGAGTCGCACACCGGATAGCCCAGTTCCGTGATGGCGGAGCGCAGCGCGGTGTCAATCGGTGAAGAAAGCTCTGGCGGTACCCGCGTCAATGGCAGCGGTCCGCCCTTGCCGTGCTGCCCGTCGCCGCCGTAGTCGTGGTCGTCTTCGACGGCCAAGAACGCTGCCAGCATGGCTGCGCTGTCCCAACCCGGACAGCCGAGCTCCTTGGCCCAGCGGTCGTAGTCCTCCGGCATTCCGCGTATCGCCGCCATGGCGTTCACGGCTGAGGAACCTCCCGCCCCCCGCCCTCGTCGATAGAGGGAGGGTCGCTGCCCCTCGGCTCGGACGGCACTCAAGCCAGGCCATACCCGGTCGGGCAGGGCCCAAATGGCGAAGAAATTCGCGCCCGCTATCTCTGCGGGCGTCTCGGCGCTGGAGTGGTCGGGCCCAGCCTCGAGCAACAGGACCGTGCGGGTCGGATCCTCAGAAAGGCGTGCGGTCATCACGGCCCCTGCCGAACCAGCCCCCACAACCAGACAATCAACCTGCGGCATGTGACACCTCGGACCAAGTGATCGACGTATCCAACCACAAGCCAGGGCAGCCGTCATCAGTTTTGGCTTGCTCGCCAGGGGCGGGGAGGGGCGCCATTCCGCACGGAGGACGAACAAACCGAGCGCTGGCGATCAGCAGGATTCGATGGGACTAGCATCTACTCTTTACTGAGTAATTGTGTCCTCGCTTGCGGATAGATACTCCCAATTTTATTTATCATCCAAATGACGACTGTCGTGATCAGAGAAGATCGGCCAGGCTCTTTTCGGCTTTGCGCACACGCGGGCGTGCGTAATAACCAAGGGGGAAGGTCATGCCGGGTGCTTCCGAGCGAAATTGTCGCGCGCAGCTTTGCAGGCGCCGGGCAGGCTTATTGGTAGCCGCTGCGTTGGCGGTAACCGCCTTGATGGCGCCGACAGCCGGCGCGACGACTGCCGAAGAGTCATTGGCAGCTCGTGCGGCACCTGCGGTTTGGCGGTGGCACCGGATGGCAGGCTGCTGGTAGCCGAAGAAGGCCTCAGCCAGGTGACCTCGGTCGATCTGACCACGGGTGATCGCCGGGCCGTGGCACATGTGTCCATGGGCCGTCACTACGCTCCGGGCTTGATCGATTACAACATGCTGACCGGTATCGTCATTGATCCCAAGGGTGGCTTCTGGGTGACGAGCGACCACGACAAGGTCGTGTTCGCTTCGCCTATCCGGCGTAGGCGCGCCCAAGACGCTGTTGCGGAGGGCGGCGGTGAGTTGTTGGGAAGCGCTCGCCCTCGCCCCTCCGCACCCTCCCGATCCGCGCCAGCAGCCAAGCCGGCGTTCCCGGCTGGAACTCTCTTGTCGGAGGCGCACCTCGGTGAGAGGCTCGCGTCGATCCGGCCCGCAGGACCGGCGTTATCGAGGGGGAATGATGGATCAGGTTTGTTTCGCGCT
>JAXDQG010000044.1:0-9315 GCA_034667945.1 Acidimicrobiia bacterium
GCTCGCGCCGCCCGAGCAAGAATTCGGTTTCCACACCGGTGGCACGTTCCTTTTCGGTGAGTGGTTCACCGATTCGACGTCGATTCGACGTAACAGTCGCCGCTATTCGATGTCGTGTCCGGACGCCGAGAGTTACGTAGAGCGCTGAGGTGACCGCGTAGTGTGGTGACACGATCTTCGCCATGCCCGCCGCCGCTGATTCGCCCCCGGGCTGTCATGCTCGGTCCCTATGGCGTCCCCCCTGCCGTTGCGATTCGTCCTCTCGGCCCCGGACCTGTCCGCCCTGCCCTCCTCGCCGGGCGAGATCGCCGTGGCCGGCCGTTCCAACGTGGGCAAGTCGTCGCTCATCAACGCGGTCGCCAATCGACGTAATCTGGCGCAGGTCAGCCGAACGCCGGGCCGCACTCGGCTCCTCAACCTCTTCGAGCTCGACAGCGCCGCCCACGAGGTACGAGGCAGTGTCGTCGACCTCCCCGGATATGGCTACGCCGCCGTTCCCGGACGCACCCGGGCCACATGGCAGAAGATGATCGAGGGCTATCTCCTCGGCCGCGACACACTCCGCATGGTGGCTGTCCTCGTCGACGGCGAGATCGGACCGACCGCGCTCGACACGCAAATGCTCGAATGGCTACGGGCCCACGAGCTGCCGCACGCGATCGTGGCCACCAAGCACGACAAGATCCCCTCCACCCGCCGGCAGAAGCGCAAGAAAGACCTGGCTGTCGCCTGCGACTCGGCTTCGAAGGATGTCACCTGGGTCAGCGCGGTGAGCGGCACCGGAATCGACCAGCTCCGCACAACCATGCGGGGGTGGCTGGCGCCCTAGCGTCTCAGCAGTTCAGCTCGGTACCTGTGCGGTGGCCCGGATCTCCACCAGGCCTCCCGGCACGGCCAGCTCGACGATGCCGATAGCGGTCCACGCAGGATGCGGCGGCCCGGCCATCGCCTCACGTTTGGCGCGCACGAACGCCCGCATGTTCCCCTGCAACCCGACGTGGAAGGTCGTCATCTCCACGACATCGGCGACACTGCAACCAGCAGCGTCGAGCACGTGTCGCAGGTTGCTGAAGGCCTGCTGGAACTGCTCCGACGCATCCTCGGACACCGAGCCATCCGCCCTCGTGCCGATGACCCCCGAGATGTGCACCACATCGCCCACTCGTACGGCCGGGGCGAACCCGAGCTTCTCGTACTGGTACTCCAGCCCCTGCGGCACGATGTCCTGGCGATCCGTCACAGCCCAACCTCCTCGTCGGCGCCGAGACGCTACCTCGCCACCCCCAGCAGACGCCGCAGCTCGTCCGCGTCTCGCACCGCCCACCCGCCCGTGTCGTTGTTGAAGTAGACGTAGACGTCCTGCTCGCTGGGCCACAGCTGGCGAATTCGCTGCGCCCACGTGCGCAACGCGCTGCGCCCGTAATGGGGTGGCGGGTTCGCCCGCCCTGCGTGGAAACGGACGTAACCCCAGCTGGCGGTGGCCTTCAGCGGAGTGATGGGCCGCGAGCCGCGATCCGCCAGACACAGCGCAGCGTCGTAGGAGCTCAGCAGCTCGTAGAAGTCGGGCTGGAACCAGGACTCATGTCGCGGCTCCACCGCCACTCGCAACTTCCCGCTGCTCCCTTTGTGGAACGCCTTCAGCGTCTCCTCGAGGCGCCCGAGCTCGACCCGGAAATCGCCTGGCAGCTGAACAAGCACCGGTCCGCAGCGATCACCCAGGCCCTCGAGTCGGTCGAGCAGTCGGGCGACCGGTTCCTCGGGCTCGCGCAAGCGCCGAATGTGGGTCAGGAAACGGCTGGCCTTGGCCGTGATCACGAAGCAAGGCGGGGTCTCTGCCGCCCACCGCTCGAAGGTCGAACGCTCCGGCAACCGGTAGAACGTGTTGTTGACCTCGACGGTTGGATAGTGCTTGGCGTAGTGCTGCAGCCAGAGCCGTTTGGGCAGCTTGGGCGGGTAGAGGACGCCCCGCCAGTCGTCGTACTGCCAACCGGACGTCCCGACGAGCACGTCTCCCTGTGCCACGCTGCCATCGTGCCCGCCTATCGGCGGACCCAACCCTCGAGGGGCAGCAGGAGAAGCACAATGACCGGACCGATGGAGGGCATCAAGGTCGTCGAAGTCGGATTCTGGGCCGCTCAGTTCTCCGCGCCCACGATGGGGATGAGGTTCCGACGCAGCAGCTTGCCCGTCGAGGTCCGGGGTAGCTCCTCCATGAGCAGGATCTTCTCCGGCCGCGTGAAGCTGGCCAGCTTTCTCCGACAGTGCTCCATGATGGCGTCGACTCCGGCGGCGCCCTCGCGCAGCACCACCGCCGCCACGACCCGCTCGCCCCACTGCTCGTCGGGCACGCCCACCACACCGGCTTCCAGCACGTCGGGGTGCTCGTAGAGGACGGATTCCACCTCGTCGGGAGCGATGTTCTCGCCGCCGCGGATGATCATGTCGCCGGCCCGGCCGACGAGGTAGAGGTAGCCGCCCTCGTCGAGGTAGCCCATGTCGCCTGTGTGCACCCAGCCCGAGTCGTCGATGGTGACCCGGGTCTTCTCCTTTGCCCCCCAGTAGCCGTCCATCGCCCGGAACGTCTGCAGCCAGACCTCGCCCGGGGTCTCGGGAGGGAGAACGGTGCCGTCGGGCGCCGCCACCTGCACATTCACGTCGTCCAGCACGCGTCCGACGCTGCGCAGGCGCCGCAGCTTGGCCTCCTGCTCATCTGGCGTGCCTTCCCAGATGCGGTGGTCGTCGGGATCGAGGACGGCCACCGTCGAGGTGGTCTCGGTCTGGCCGTAGGCGCCGGCGAACGAGACTGTGCGCGGGAACATGTCGATGGCGCGCCGGATCACCGATGGCGGCATCGGCGCGGCGCCGTAGGTGACCTGCTCGAGCGAGGACAGGTCAGCCCTCTCGAAGTTCGGGTCGTCCAGCACCCGGGCCAGCATCGTCGGTACAAGGAAGGCGTGGGTGATGCCGAGCTTGGGGACTGCCTCCAGCCATGCCCCCGCCTCGAACTGGGGCATGAGCGCAGTCTGGCGTCCGGAGTAGAGGGCGTTGAGCAGGGACGTCAGACCGGCGATGTGATAGAGCGGCGCGGCCATCAGCTGGCGGCCGCGGGGTGTTCCGTCGGAACACTCGTTGGATCCCATGACGTACCCGGTGAGCGCACCATGCTTGAGCATCACGCCCTTGGGCAGAGACGTGGTGCCGCTGGTGTAGAGGAGGGCGGCCAGCGCCTCGTCCTCCACGTCCTCGATGAGCTCGTCGGGCTCGGCGCCATCGCGTGCAGCGTCGTAGGAGCCGTCGTCGAAGTAGAGGATGCTCGTCAGCGAATCGGGTCGGAGCGGCTCCAGCAGGTCCTTGTAGCGGGTCTCCGTGACGAGCACCTTGGCGCCGGAGTCGGTCAGGAGGTGGCGCGCCTCGTCGATGCCGGCGCGGTAGTTCATGGGGACGATCGTGGCGCCGACCGCCGCGGTGCCGAAGATCACCTCGATCATGGCGGAGCGGTTGGTGGCGAAGACCCCCACGCGATCACCGGGGCCTACGCCCAGTGATCGCAGCATGCCGGCCACCTTGGACACCTGCTCTCGCAACTCCAAGTACGACACCTCGTGCCCATCGATGTCGATGACGACGACGTCGTCGGGCACGATCATCGACGGCAGGTCCAGAAGCATGGCCAGATTCATGTCGACCCTCTTACATCGGTGAAGACAGGTGGATCAGGTGTTGCGATGGCGCGGAAACACCGTACTAGTGACTGCGGTCACCGCCGAAAAAACCTGCGCTCAGCCCCCCGTGATCTCGACCACGTCAGCGGCGATCAGCCGGGCGACGACGTCGGGGTCGAGACCGGCCAACTCGGTCAGGACCTCGAAGCTGTGCTGGCCGAGGCAGGGGGACGGGCTGGTCCACCCGCCCGGGGTCTTGGACAGAATGGCCTGCATACCGGAGTAGGGGGTCCTTCCGTAGACCGGGTGCTCGAGGTCGATCCAGTAGCCGCGGTGGAGCACCTGCGGGTCGGCGTGCAGGTCGGGGACCGAGGCCACCGGCCCGCAGGGGACGCTCGGCTGGAGCTTGTCGACCACCTCCGCGGCGGTGCGTTGAGCTGTCCAGTCCTCGATGAGCTTGTCGAGTCGATCCTCGTTGGCCTTTCGACCCTCGAACGTGTGCCAGCCGGGCTCGTCCGGGAGGTTTGCGCTCTGTCGTAAGACCTGCCATTGGGTGTCGTCATCGCAGGCAATGGTCACCCACGCTTCGTCTCGGTCGCCGTTGGGTCGGCAGCGATAGGTGCCGTGCGGTGCTCGGTGGCGATCGCGGTTGCCGTTGCGTTTGGCGATGTAGCCGTGCACCTCATACTCGAGGAGCTCCGGGCCGAGGAGTTGGAGGGCGGCCTCGAACTGCGAGAGATCGATGTGTTGGCCTTCGTTGGTCCGGCGGCGGTGATCCAGCACGGCAATCAGAGCGGCAGCCGCGAACCGCTGGGCGGTGAAGTCGGTGTAGGCGCCGTACACCAGGCTGGGTCCTCGGTCGGGCCAGCCGGTCACCTCGTAGTAGCCAGCCAGTGAGGCCATCAGATTGCCAAAGCCCCTGTAGAGGCGGCGCGGACCGGTCTGGCCCTGCATGCAGGTCGACAGGAGGACGATTGCGGGGTTGCGCTTCCGCATCTCGGCGTAGTCCATGCCCCAGCCCGCCAGCGCCTTGGGGGTGAAGCTTTCGAGCACGACGTCGGCCCACTCGATGAGACGCCAGGCGGCCTCCCGGCCGTCGGGGTTGTTGAGGTCCAGTCCCACGCCGAGCTTGTTGGCATTGAAGTCGCCGTAGAAGTGGGAGTTGTTGAGGCCGGGCTTGCCGTCGCGGAACGGCGGGGTGAGGCGAAGGACGTCGGGTCGGTGGCTGGACTCGAGCTTGACGACGGTGGCGCCGTAGGCGCCGAGATACCCGGCGGTCATTGGGCCTACGCCGACCCATGACAGGTCGAGGACCTTGAGGCCTTCGAAGGGCGATGAGGGTGTGCTGGCGGTTCCGGGCAGCGGCTGGAGAGAAGGCTCGGCAGGGCGGCGGGGAGGTTCGTTGAGGATCGTCTTGGAATGTTCGCCAACCGAGGGCGCCCGGTTGTCGGCCGTCACTGGTGTGGCGCCGAGCTGCACCCAGGCACCCGGTTGATGATGTGTTTCGCCGTTTGGACCGTCTGCGACTGGGACGAAGTAGCCACGGGCAGCCAGCTGGACGTCGTTGCGCAGGTCAGCGACCGTGTTCGCCGGGGCGACGAGCAGGCCGTGAGTGATCGCTGCCTCGTAGAGCTCGGCTTTGGTGTGCTTGGCGAAGAGGTCTTCGAGGGTGCGGTTGACCGCTTGGTAGAACTCAGGCGGCTCTTGGGAGAAGTCAGTGTGGGCGAAGTCGCGGTCCTTGACCGTGGGGTCGGCGACGCCCTCTCGCTCGGCCCAATCGAACAGGTAGCGCATCATGGGTGCGCCCAGGGCTCCGCCGACGGGTACGGCGGTGACCCAGCCGTCTGCACATTGGATCATGAAGCGGAAGCGGGCTGCGCTGTGCGAGCTGTACGGGCCCTGCCGCCCGAGCTGGTGGCCCTCGAGCAGGTGGAAGGCCTGGGCGTTCATGAGGGTGCGAATGCCGGCGCACTGGGCCGAAACGTCGACGTGCTGGCCCTGGCCGGTGCGTTGGGCATGGGTGAGCGCGATGAGGGTGTGGACCGCGGCCTCGACGCCGGCGTGGCGGAACAGCTGGGGGAGGGAGAGGCGGAGGGGGGCTCGGTCGGGATCGCCGGTCAGCCACATGAGTCCCGAGCTGGCCGCGATCGTGAGGTCTGACGCGGCCCAGTGGGCCTTGGGGCCGGTCCGGCCAAAGGCGGTGATGGAGGTGATGACGAGCTGTGGGTTGCGTGCCTGGAGCTGGTCCGGGCCGAGTCCTCGTGCTTCGAGCCAGCCCGGGTCGTGGGACTCGAGGAGGATGTCGGCGCCTTCGAGGAGCTGGAGGAATCTTTCGCGCTGACGGGGGTCTTCGAGGTCGAGCTCGACGGAGCGTTTGCCCCGGCCCTGGAACCACCAGTTCAGGCTGGTGTTGGGATCTTGGGTGGCGCTCGTTGCAGCGAAGGGCGGGCGTAGGCGATCCGGATGACCGCCGGGCGGTTCGACCGAGATGACCTCGGCGCCGAGGTCGGCCAGAACCTTGCCGCACATCCAGCCGCGCTCATCGGTCAGGTCCAGCACGCGATAACGGCCAAGTGTGCTCATCCCCATCCCCCTGTGACGCTTGGCTTGGAGACGCTAACCGAGCGCTTAGGTGGGCGGGGCTGGGCCGGCTGTTGAGCAGCCCGCGGGGTGGCGTTGCGACCGGGCCGCTTGGTGTGGATGCGGCTTCCCCCAACGCCCTTTGTTACATCATTTCGTCACACCGCAAGAAACATTCTTTAGGGCACGTTGGTGGAGTCTGTTTGGGCTGCGTGTGTGCCACGGATTCGACGTCGAATCGATGCAGCACTTTCCGAAAATGTCACACCCCACTGCGATGATGGGCGCCTGATGGGTCGGGCTCGCCCACAATGAGCACCCATGGAATCACGCAGCGCGTCAGAAATCTGAGGGTGCTCAGCCATGTCCGATTCTTCCAACGTCCTCCATGTCCACGGTCGCGACCTCATTCCCATCCGCAGCGGCCCTCCTCGCCGCCCGAACCCCCGAATTCGCCGCCTGCTCGCCTCCGAAAACCGTCTCCGCAGTCGTGTCGCGAAGATCGATCGCCTGCTGGTCCGGCTCAGCCTCGAACGCCGCCGCCTCCTCTACGACATCGCCGACGTCCACGACGAACTCCGTCCCTGCGCCATCGGCGCACGCGGTCGACGCCGCCGCGCAGTTACCTTCGAAGAGCCACTCCCTCCCACCGTCAAGCGTCCCGTCCAGCTCTGGGGCCGAGCCCTCCGCGCCGTCTGCCTGGCCTTTCTTCGCCAGGCCAACGTCCCGCTCACTCTCCGGCAGATCCACGTCCTGCTACACCGTGCCGGCTACGCCATCGCGCACCGGCATCCGGCGAAAGCTCTGGCAGACGCCCTCGGCCATGAGGCCGATCACGGCCGGGCCAAACGCACCGCCCGCGCCACCTACCAGGCCGAGGATGCACCCCCCGAGCGGCCGGAGTCCGGTCCCTCCACCGTTCCCGACTGGTGAAGCGCCATCGCCGCCAGCCGCTTCTCCAACTCCAGCCCGGCCTCCAGCGGAAGGTCGCCGGCCGCGTGCAACGCCCGCCGCGCCGCCCCGGTCAAAGCGGTCCCCATCGCCACCCACCGCGCTCCCACGGCGGCGGCCTCCGCGTCGACGTCTTCCACGACCCGGTGCACGAGGCCCAGCGAAACTGCCTCCGCCGCCCCGAACGTCCGTGAGCTGGCGATCAGCGGAAGTGCGGCGTGCGGCCCGATAGCCCTGGTCATGCTCTGCGTGCCCCCGGCCGCCGGCAGCATGCCCAACCGAGTCTCGGGCAGGCCAAGCCGCGTATCCGGTGCGGCAATGCGCACGTCGCACAGCAGCGACATCTCCAGTCCCGACCCCATCGCCACACCGTGCAACGCTGCGATCGTGGGATACGGCAAGTCCCACAGCACGCCCCACGGATCACGGTCCCAGCGGATGCGCCGCGCCTCCAGCGCGTGTGCGGCTGTTCCGAACTCGGCCAGGTCGGCCCCGGCGGAAAAGTGCGGCCCGTTGGCTCGCAAGACCATGGCCCCAACGCCCGGAAGGTCGCGCACAGCGCTGACCGCCTCGATCAACGCGTCCCGCATGGCCAGGTTGAAGATGTTCAGCTTGTCGGGTCGGTTCAGGGTCACGGTGGCCACGCCGTCGACGACCTCGAGCAGCACCTCGTCAGCCACCGACCGTCACGCCTTCGAACCTGTCGACATCCGCAGGGGGCACGGCGGAATGGGCCCGAACATCCGAGCCAGTCGTCTCACCAACCGGTCGTCAACCGCTCGGCGCAGCGCGTCCGATATCGGGACCTCCAACAGAGGACCGACAACACTCGCCAGCGGCACCTCTCCCACCAGCGCGCCGGAGGCTCCTCGCCGGCCGGCGGCCAACAACCGCAGGGCACATCCCACCCCAGCCAGACCGGCGAGGGGATCGGGGTAGGTGACTGTCGGAGCCGCCATTTCCCCATTGCCTAGATCGCCCAAGCCCGACCAGGCATGCACCCCGGTGCCGTAGCTGACCCAGTGCCGTTGGGCGCCGGGCGGAAAGGCGGGCAGCGCGAGCACCGCGACCCCACGCTTCACCCGCTGCAGGTCAACGGGCTCAATGCCCAGATTCGGAGCGACCCTCGGCGAGAAGTTGTCGATGACCAGGTCAGCCTCGGCCACCACATCGAAGAAGGCACCACGATCTCCAGCCGCCCGAAGGTCCAACGGCACGCGGACCTTTTCCCGGTTGAGGGCCTGGTACAGCCAGCCTCCAGGGGAGAACCGGGTGCCGTCCAGACGGCAATCAGGCTCGACCTTCAGAACGCGGGCGCCCAGCCCAGCCAGGATCGAGGTGCACAGGGGCCCCGCCCACATGATCGTGAGGTCGACCACGGTCACGCCTTCCAGTGGCCGGGCAAGGTCGACGTCGGGCAATCCCCTCATGGCGGGCGCGCCGGGTATGTCGTCCGGAGATCGGCATCCGGCAGTAGCGACCTTCGCCCTCCGCCGATAGGGCGTGACCGGCAAGCGCCACTCCTGGGCGCGAACGGCCAACTCCTCCGCGCCGGGCAGGTCCGTGCCCAGCGACTCCAGGAGTCGGACAAAGGCATCCCGGTCGCCCTCGGCCCCCAAGTCGGCGCACACGTACCCGTCCCCGACCGGCCACGGTTGCGGGGGAGCAGCTGCCACCTCGGTTCCTGTCGCCACGGCCACCACCAGTGGTAGCAGCAGATGGGCGGTCACCGCGTCCCGGTCAACCTCCACATCCACCCCGTCACCACACAGCCGGCGGAGCGCTTGGCCGGCAGCGGCCGCGAGGCGTCGCCCGTGTTGCAGGGTGCCGGCAGGGACACCGCCCAGCTCCGGCTCGCCCAGCTCCGGCTCGCCCACCTCCGGCTCGCCCAGTTCCGGCTCGCCCAGTTCCGGCTCGCCCACCATCGCCCTCACCGCCCGGCGAAGTCAGGCGGGCGCTTGTCGAAGAACGCCGAGAGCCCTTCGGCCCGATCCGCGGTGCCCTGCAGCAGGTGGTTCAGATCGCCCTCCAGGCGAAGGCCATCGCGGAGGGGCAGCTCAGAGCCTCGATGCACCGCCTCTTTGGCCAGCTCCAGTGCCAGGGGACCGACTCCCAAGAGCTG
>JAXDQG010000045.1:0-8055 GCA_034667945.1 Acidimicrobiia bacterium
GGGCCCGCGCCGTCTACCGGAGCTACGGCTTCGCCCCCATCGACACCCCGGCGCTCGAGTACACCGAGATCCTGCTGGGCAAGGGGGGTGAGGAGACCGACAAGCAGCTGTTCCGCTTCACCGACAACGGTGGACGGGATGTGGCGCTGCGCTTCGATCTCACGGTGCCGTTCGCCCGCTTCGCGGCCCAGCACGTGGCCGCCACCGGCACGCCGTTCAAGCGTTATCACCTGGCTCCGGTGTGGCGGGGCGAGAACACGCAGCGGGGTCGCTACCGCGAGTTCATCCAGTGCGACTTCGACACCATCGGCACCACATCGAATGCCGCCGACATCGAGGTGGCCCTGGTCATCGGCGATCTGCTCTTCGCGCTGGGCTTCGAGCGCTTCACCGTGCACGTGAACAACCGCATGGTGTTGAACGGGTTGCTGGAGGAGCTCGGCCTCGGCGATCACGCGGGCGCCATGCTGCGGGCGCTCGACAAGCTGCCCAAGGTGGGCGTCGATGCGGTCGTGGCCGAGATGCAAGAACGGGCCGGCATCAGCGACCGCCAAGCGCGGCGAGTGCTCGACCTCGCCTCGCTCGAGGGTGACAACACCGAGATCCTGGCCGCGCTCAGCGCGGATTTCGGCACCAACGCCACGGCGGCGGAAGGCATCCGTCGCCTGCGCGAGCTGGTCGAGGTCACCGCCGCAGCCGGCCAGCCGGCCGAGCGTTTTCGCATCGACCTCAGCATCGCCCGAGGTCTCGACTACTACACCGGCACCGTGTACGAGACGTTCCTCGACGACCTGCCCAAGATCGGCTCGGTCTGCTCCGGCGGGCGCTACGACGACCTGGCCAGCCTCTACACCAACCAGGTGTTGCCGGGTGTGGGGGCATCGCTGGGACTCGACCGGCTGCTGGCCGCCATGGAAGAGCTCGGCCTGGTCGAAGAGCGTTCCACCACCGCCGACGTGCTGATCACCCAGTTCGACCCGGACGCCCTGGCCGCGTACCACCGGTTGGGCGCGAGGCTGCGGGCGGCAGGGCTGGCGGCCGATATTTACCCGGACGCCAAGCGGCTCGGCCCGCAGCTGGCCTACGCAGAGCGGCGAGGCTTCCGGGCGGCTGTCATCGCCGGCACCGACGAGCTGTCCCGCCGGACCTGGCAGATCAAGGACCTGCGCCGCGCCGAGCAGCGCGAGGTCAGCGACGACGAAGTCGTCAGCGCCCTTTCTGCGCTGGTCGGTTCGGCGGACTCGGACTGACCGCCTCGGGCGGCGCCGTCGACCTGGTGGCTGTGACCGCCTGTCAGCGCGCGACGGAAGCGCCGTCGGGCCCGCCACCCGGCATGATGCGCCGCGAGCTGTAGACGCCCTCGATCGACTGGATGGTGGCCAGCGCCGCACCCAGATGGGACGGATCGCTGACCTCGAAGTCGAAGCGCATCTTCGACACCCGGTCTGCCCCCGTCAGCGTCTGGCAGGCCACGATGTTGACGTGGTGGTCGGCCAGCACCGAGGCCACGTCTCGTAGGAGGCGGGTGCGGTCCAGCGCCCGCACCTCCACCGACACCAGGTAGTTGCCCTGGCCCTCGCTGTCCCATTCGACCTCGACCAGCCGCCCCTTCTGTGCGGTGGCCAGCGACACCGCGTTGGCGCAGTCGGCCCGGTGCACCGAGACGCCCCGGCCCCGGGTGTGGAAGCCCATGATGGGATCCGGCGGTACCGGGGTGCAGCAGCGCGCCAGGCGGATCAGCACGTCGTCCATGCCCTCGACATGCACAGCCACGGCATCGCGGGGGCGCGGCGGACGGCGGGGCTCCAGCACCGACGTGGACAGCTGGGCGTCGGTCTCGGGGCCGCCCTCGGCCAGTACACGGCGGACCCGGGCCGCCACCGCCTTGGCGGAAACGTGCCGCTCGCCAACAGCCTGGTAGAGCGCATCGAGGTCGGCGTAGTTGAGCTCGACCGCAGCCCGGAGCACCGCGCCCGAATCCATCACCTCGGCGACCGGCAGCCCGCGGACACGCAGCTCCTTTTCGAGGTCTTCCTGACCGACCTCGAGCACGCTGTCACGTCGCTGCTGCGCCAGCCACTGACGGATCTTCGAAGCCGCCTTGGGCGAAGCCACCCATTCGAGCCAGTCGGGCGACGGCCCGGCGTCTTCGGTCTTGGCCGTGAAGATCTCGACCGTCTGACCGGAGCGGAGTGGCGTGGAGAGCTCGACCAGGTTGCCGTCGACCTTGGCGCCGATGCATTTGTGCCCGATCTGCGTGTGGATGGCGTAGGCGAAGTCGACCGGCCCGGCACCTGTCGGCAGGTGCACGACCTCGCCCTTGGGCGTGAACACGACGACCTCGTCCTGGTCGAGGTCGACCTTGAGGTTCGCCATGAACTCGGACGGATCGGAGACGTCGCTCTGCCACTCGATCATCCGGTCGAGCCACTCGAGCTCTTCGGGCTCGGCCTTGTAGCGCCAATGGGCGGCCACCCCGAACGTGGCCCTCATGTCCATCTCTCTGGTGCGGATCTGCACCTCGAGCTGTTTGCCCCCGGGACCCACGGCCGTTGTGTGCAACGACTGGTACGTGTTGTATTTGGGCATGGCGATGTAGTCCTTGAACCGGCCCTGCACCGGCATCCACATCTGGTGGATCGACCCGACCGCGGCGTAGCAGTCCTTGATCGTGCCGACCACGACCCGGATCCCGACCAGATCGAAGATGTCGGAGAACTCGCGGCCTTTGATGACCATCTTCTCGTAGATGGACCACAGGTGCTTCGGCCGTCCCGTGACCTCGGCGTCGATCCCGACTTCTTCGAGGCGCATCCGCACCTCTTCGGCCACCTGGGTGAGGTACACCTCGCGCTCGGGCGTGCGGTTCCAGACCATCTGGTCGATCTCGGCATACCACTTGGGATGCAATGCGGCGAAGGCCAGGTCTTCCAGCTGGGTGCGCATCTCGTCCATGCCGAGGCGCATGGCAAGGGGGGCGTAGACGTCGAACGTCTCACGGGCGATGGCGTGTTGGCGATGGAGCGGCAGCGCGGCCAGCGTGCGCATGTTGTGCAGACGGTCGGCAAGCTTGATGATCAGCACCCGCAGGTCGTCCGCCATGGCGATGACGAGCTTGCGCATGGTCGCCGCCTGCTGCTCTTCCTTGGTGGCAAAGAGCGTGCGCTCGACCTTCGTGACACCGTCGACGATCTCGGCGACCGGGCTCGGGAAGTGCCGGCGGAGATCGCTGAGCGTCAGGTCGGTGTCTTCGACGACATCGTGAAGCAGGGCGGCGGCGATGGCGACGGGGTCCTGGGTCTGCTCGGCCACGATGCGGGCGACCGCCAACGGATGACTGAGATAGGCCTCACCGGAGCGGCGCACCTGACCGGTGTGCTTGGATGCCGCCAGCTCGTAGGCCTTGGCAACCAGCGCCACCTGGCCCTTTGCCTGGCGACCGCGAAACGGGGCGATGAGGGGCTCGACCTCGGGAGCGCGACCACCCTCGGTCCGCCTCCATGGCAGAACCCGCTCGACGCTCACCATCCCAGTCCGCCTCCGACGGTGTCCGCAGTAGCCGGGCCGGCTGGCGGACAACAACTGCTGATGACCGTACCAACTCGCCGGCCGAACTCCCGAATGCGAGAGCCGCTCGGCCGCGGTCGCAGCGCCACCTGGGGTGCGATGTGGCGTGGTGGCGATGGAGTGGAGACCGGTGTCAGTAGACCAGACCGGTGTCAGTAGTGCAGGAGGGCCTCGACGTTGTGGCCGGCGAGGCGACCGCGGCCTTCGAGGAACGCCAGCTCGATGAGGAACACCAGCCCGGCCACCCGGGCGCCGGTGGCCGACATGAGGTCGACCGCGGCCGCGGCCGTACCGCCCGTGGCCAACACATCGTCCACGATGGCGATGCGGTCACCCGGCGCGGCCGAGTCGACATGCACCTCGAGCGTGTCCTGGCCGTACTCGAGGTCATAGGTGACGGCCGTGGTCTTCCACGGCAGCTTGCCGCTCTTGCGAATCGGCACGAAGCCCACCCCGAGCTCACTGGCGACAGCCGCGCCGAGCATGAAACCTCGGGCCTCGATGCCGGCCACCCTGTCGACGCCGAGCCGGCCGACCCGGTCCGCCAGTAGACGCACCGTCGTGCGCCACGCCCCACCGTCGGCCAGCAGCGGCGTGATGTCCCGGAACTTCACGCCGGGCACGGGGAAATCGTCGATGTCGCGGATGAAGCCGCGCAGAGCTTCGCTGTCCGGCTCCATGGGCGGTCACGCTACCCGTCGGGTGAACGCCGAGCCGGTGAGGGCCGTGCGTCAGCGGCGGCCCTTCTTACGAGGCCGCGGCGGGTGGCTGGCCGTGTACCCGGGCGGCAGCGGGCGAGAACCTCTGCCCGCGGACGACGAACCCGCCGGAGTGGACGAGGAAACGGCGCCCGAAGACGCCCCGGCACCGACCGGCTCTCGGCCCGGCCTCACGGCCGATGGCGCGGCGACCGGAGTGGCCTCGTGCCGAAGCTGGACGCTGTACTCCCCCGCCCGCCGCCCGAGCTTCTCGCGCACCGCCCGGTACTGGGGCTCACGTTCCTTCAGCCACGCGACGAGCGGCGTGGCGATGAAGATCGACGAGTACGTACCGGCAACCAGACCCACGAAGAGCGCCAACCCGAACTCTTCGAGTGTGGTCGCGCCCATGAGCCAGGCCCCCACGACCAGGATGCTGAGCACAGGCACCAGCGCCGTCAGCGATGTGTTGATCGACCGCATGATCACCTGGTTCATCGAGAGGCTGGCCATCTCGGTGTAGGTCATCCGTCCGGACAGTGACACCTTCGGGGTGTTCTCCCGAACCTTGTCGTAGACAACCACCGTGTCGTAGAGCGAGAAGCCGAGAATCGTCAGGAAGGCGATGACTGTTGCCGGCGTGACCTCGATGTGGAACACCGCGTAGACGCCCACGGACAGGATGATGTCGTGCAGCACGGCCAACACGGCCCCAACGGCCATCCGCCACTCGCGCAGCGTCCAACTGATGTAGATGGCGATGGCGACGAAGAAGAAGATCAGCGCCCTGACGGCCTTCTTCGAGATCTCCGTACCCCATGAGGGTCCGACCTCGGTGATGGCCACGTCGTTGGGCGACACATTGGCCGCAGACGCCAAGGCGTCGCGAATCTGAGTGGTCTGCTCGGGACTCGAGCTGCGCGACTGGACCTGCAGGGCCGATTTACCGACGGTTTGGATCTTCGCTTCGGCCTGGCCGAAGCCTCGCATGACGTCGCGCGCGTGGCTGATGGAGAGGCTGCTCGAAGGAACCTCCCAGGCGGTGCCGCCCTCGAAGTCGATGCCCTTCTCGAGACCTCGCGTGAACAGCGCCAACAAACTCGCGACGATGAGGACGCCGGAGATGACGAAGCCGACCCGCCAGGCCCGCACGAAATTGAAGTTGTTCTCACCGCGGAACATCCGCCGGATCGCGCGCATCAGGATGAAACCCCCATGGCTGCGACCGGCTCGGAGACCGGCTTCGGACGAGGGATGCCGAACACGCTCGGCCGTTCCCGAGCCAGGCGTGTGCCCGAAAGCCAGTGCACCATGGGGCGCATGAAGAAGTACGAGGCGACCAGGTCCAAGATCGTGGCCAGGCCCAGGTAGAAGGCGAATCCGCGCACCGAGCCGACGGTCAGCCAGTACAAGAGGCCAGCCGCGATCAGCGAGACCGCGTCAGCCCGCACGATGGTTCGCATGGCGGAATGGAAGGCCCGGTCTGCGGCGGAGCGGAGCGTTCGACCGGAGTGCATGTCTTCTTTGATGACCTCGAAGTACACGATGTTCGAGTCGATCGAGATGCCGATGGACACGATGATGCCCACCACGCCGGAGAGGCTCAGTGCCAACCCGCGGCTGTTGCCCAACCACGAGATGATCGACCAGAGGAGACCGAACGAAAGCGCCAGGCTGGCCACGGCCACGGCACCGAGCAGCTTGTAGTACAGGAGGATGTAGATGGTGACGGCGGCGAGGCCGAGCAAGCCGGCGACCAGGCCCGCCCGCAGGGCGTCCTTCCCCACGGTGGCGGAGACCTCCTGCGCCTGCTGACGCTCGAGGGCCACGGGCAGGGCGCCGTAGCGGAGAGCGGTCGCCAGGTTCTTGGCCTGCGTCCGGTCGAACGACCCGGTGATCTGGGCGTTCTTGGTGTCGGAGAACGTGTCGTTCACCGTGGGTGCCGACAGCACCCGGCCGTCGAGCACGATGCCGAGCTGCTTGGTCGGGCACACGGGTGTGCCGGCGAAGCACTCCCTCGCAGCGTTCCGCCACGCATCGATGCCCTTGGCGCCGTCCTTGAAGGTGAGCTGCACGTAGGGCTCACCCGTCGTGGGGTTCAGGACCATCTGGGCGTCGGCCACGCCGTCGCCCGTGGCGAGAGCCGGGCCGAGCATGTAGTGGAAGGTCTCCTTGGTCTGATCCTTCGGATCGAACCCGGGCAACACCACCGTGCGATCGGGCAGATCCTGCTCGCGAGGCGTGATCTGATCGGGCGTCGGTATCGGAGTGGTCGCCGCAGGCGTCGTGGTCGACGGCGTGGAGCCGTCGGCTGGCGTGGAGGTCGCCGTGGCGGACGTCGGAGCAGACGTTGGAGCGGTGGTAGCCGCCGGAGCCGTGGTGGTCGTGGTCTCCTGCGCGATCTGCGATGGCGCCCGTCCGCCCGCCGACTCGCCCGATCCCAGTCCACTCGCCTGGCCGAGCCCGGCCTGACTGGTACTGGACGCGGCGGTGGTTGGCGTGGTTGCCGCCGGAGCACTGGTGTTCCCCGGAGCACTGGTGTTCCCCGGAGCACTGGTGGTCCCCGGGGCACTGGTCGTGGCGCCCGGAGCAGTGGTCGAGGTGGTACCTCCGCCGGCCGTGGTGGTCGTGCCGTTCTTCTGGGCCTGCTTCAAGGCCTCGGCCTGGGCAGTGGGGCTCAGCGTCTGCTGCAGAACCGGCCGGAAGCGCAGCTCAGCCGTCGTGCCCACCAGATCGAGCGCGCGCTGCTGGTCCTTCACGCCTGGCAGCGACACCACGATGTTGGAGCCTTGGCGGGAGATGTCCGGCTCGGCCACCCCCAGTGCATCGACCCGGTTCCGGATGATGGTGATGGCCTGGTTCAGCTTGTCGGCGTCGGTGGCGACCGCCGGCTTGAGCACGACGGACACACCGCCCTGCAGGTCCAAGCCAAGAAGGGGTCGCCAACCGGCCACGAGAACACCAGCCACGGCGAGCAGAGTCACCGCGACGAAGCCGATGAGGGTCGGCAGCCCGCTTCTACGCATGCATTACTTCTTCTTGAAGCCCTTCTGGGTGGTCTCGCCGTCGCTCGCCACCGGCTCCTCGAGCTCGGGCGTCTCAGGCTCGGGCTCGGGCAGGGTGGAAGGCGCAGCTGCCGGGGACGAGGAGGTGACGGTGAGGCGCTCGGCGACGGCGCGCCGGCTGATCTTGACCTCGACGTCAGGAGCAATCTCCAGGTAGAGGTCGTCGCCGTCGATCTCCGTCACTCCACCATAGATACCGCCTGTGGTGAGGATTTCATCACCAGGAGCGACGGCGCGCAGCAGTTCGGCATGAGCCTTTTGGCGCTTCCGCTGCGGAAGGATCAGGAAGGCATACATGATGCCGAGGAGGACGAGAGGGAAGAGAAGAGCCATGAGAACCCCGGTCTGCGGGCGGTGCGGGCGCGCGTTCGTTACGGAAGAGCGCGGTTGAGGTTAGCGCCCTCCCCAGACGCTGAGCAGGTCATGTCGCAGCGTAGAGAACGTGCCGAGGCGAATGGCCTCGCGCATTCGCTCGACGAGTCGCAGCAGCCACCACAGGTTGTGCAACGTGACCAACCGCATGGCAGTGATCTCGTGGACCTGGAAGAGATGACGCAGATAGCCGCGTGAATAGCGGGCGACCAGGGGGCATGGATCGTACGGATCCAGTGGTCGATCGTCCGTGGCGAAGCGGGCGTTTCTCAAGTTGATGCGGCCTTCGGCGGTCAGCACCGTGCCGTGACGGGCCAGGCGGGTGGGCAGCACGCAGTCGAACATGTCGACGC
>JAXDQG010000046.1:0-4874 GCA_034667945.1 Acidimicrobiia bacterium
CGCGCTCGTACAGGAGTGTAAGGCCGGAGCTGCCCGACCGGAGAAGCTTCGCCTCCGCGTCCGCCGCCTCGAAATCAAGACGAAAGGGCGGGAGGACGACATAGCGAGCGGCGTTCGTCCGGAGCCACATTTCGTACGCGCTGGACGTAATCGTTTGCTTGTAGAGAGCGCTGTTCCGTTCCCGGTCGAGCGGGCGATGCCAGCCGCGGGCGAGAACAAATCCCGCTCGCGGTAAGTACCAAGCCTCCCAGTGAGCCGCGGTCGGGACGACTTCGACGCGGAACTCCCGTGATGGGCGCGCTCGGAGGAACTCGAGGGCCGGCGCCCATGCGGCTTCCCCGTGATCCGGCACCTTCGTGGCGTCATGGATCACGGAGGCGTAGGGAACGGCTGCGTAGACGAACGCCGCGATGAGCGCAGCGGCCGCAAGCAAGCGGGGGCGGAAACGAGCCCGGATCGCCGCGGCGAGGACAAGCGGAACGATGAGAAATCGCATCCGGGTGACGTTGTGCCCCATCGGGTTGTCAACAGCGAAAGCGATGAGCCCGGCTGCCGCCCAGAGGAGAAAAAAGAAGGGGATGAAGTTGTACTCGCGGGCGAGCCCGAGGGCGGCCCCGAGCACACACAGGAGGAGCAGGCGTGTGAGCTCGGGCCCACTGAAGTCCTGTACGCCGCCGCCAAAGCCGGCATCGAGCACGAGCCCGAGCCCGGCGAGGACAGCCAGCCCACCGCTAAGCCCGAGCATTTTTCGCGTCACTGCAGGTCGAGCGGCGAACACGGCTGCCAGCGCGATGAGCAAGAACGAGAATGCGAGCGGGCTGGCCGCGAGTGCGAGTCCGGCAAAAAGAAGCGTCATCCACGTCCGTCCGGCCTGAAGCGCGCACAGTCCGCCGAGCAGCATTGCGAGGCCCAGGGCGTAGGGCCACTGCCCGAAGGCGAGGGGCGCGGGCGCTAGGAGCGAGAAGACCCAAGCCGGCCAGCGGCCGGCCGGGCCCCAAGCGCGCACTGCAATCGAGCCGAATAGCGCCGCCGAGGCGATGCAGGAGGCAGACGTGACCGCGGCGTGTCCCACGAGCACCGGGAGGAAGTAGTAGAGGAGCGAGTAGCCCGCAAACGGGTCGTGCCCGCCGTACCAGAAGCCGTCCCAGACGAGCACGCCCCGCTCCGCGAGGGCGGTCCGGTACAGGTGAGCGGGCACATCACCGGCTGTGCCGAGCAAGACCTCCGCTAGAACGACAGCCACGGTCGCGAGCCCGGCGGCGAGCGTGGCCTCACGTAAGTTGCGGTGGCGAGACAGCGCGTGCGTGACTCCCCCGATCCCCCTTGCCGGAGCACTCATCGCCCAGGCGGCCGCCGAGCCGCTCTGTCCCGGCGATACCGCACGATGGCGTGCCGCCATGTGCCCTGGGCCGGCGCTCCACCGTCGCCCAGGCTGCGGGCCCACTGGTGGTCGTTACTGTTATGAGGCTCCGACATCCACGCAGCCGCTCTCAGAGTAGTTCCGCGCAGGCGATGCGACCATAAGCGTTGAATCTCCATAGCGCTAGACCTTGGCAGAGCAAACCTCGCTCCAAATCAAATGTAGATTTACGACAGCCAGTAGGACGGCTCGTAGAGCTGAGGTAGCCCAAAACTCCCGCCCGACACTTTCTCTAGTAGCTGGCGTATCAATCTCTTCGCCTCGTACTCACTGCTTAGTTGCAGGAGTTCAGATGTAAATATGCTGTGGTAACCCATTCGCGGGGATAGCATTCCGTGACCCTCAAGGGAATTGCTTCGTTCCGCGACTGGCCCGCTATGCGAGGTGGTTGCCATCTCCGCCACTCACACTCCGCGTCAAAAAACAACCGGGATCTCGCGTGGCCCACGAACGTTGCCACCCGAGGACCATCCGATCGACCGGCCGTCCGGCACGCGGAAGCTCGGCACGCGCTTCAGCCAGGTGTCCAGAGCGACTCGCAGTTCCATGCGTGCCAGGTTCGACCCGAGGCAGCGGTGAACGCCGACGCCGAATGTGAGATGCCGGTTCTCTCGGCGGTCGATGATGAAGCGATCGGCGTCCGGGAACACGCTGGGATCTCGGTTGGCAGCGGGATAGGACAGCCACACGTGCTCGCCAGCGGCGACCGGGCAGCCCCCGACTTCAGTGTCGTGTGTGACCAGCCGTCCGATCTCGACCGGAGCGTAGAACCGGAGGAACTCCTCCAGCGCCGTCTCGAGCAACTCCGGCTCGGCTCGCAGCCTTGCTTGGTCCTCAGCGTGTGTTGCCAGGTGCAGCAGGGCGGCTCCGAGCGTCGTCCACGTTGTATCGATCCCGCCGATCAGGAGGACCAGGAGCATCGCCGCTTGCGTCCGTTCCGGCATGGGTACACCGTCTATCTCGGCCTTGGCGACCAACGCAGTGAGGTCGTCGCCACCCTGCTGCCGTCGCTGGTTCAACTGATCGGCGAAGTAGTCGAGCACTTCCAGCGTGGCCCGCCGCCCGATCTGGATGTCGTCTTGGCCGAGCTCGATGAGCTCGTGGATCCACTGCCGGAACTGATCGGCATCGCTGTCCGGCAAGCCCAGCAGCTTCGCAGTCACAAGCGTGGGCACGTGTTGCGCGTAGTCGACTCCTGCATCGGCCGAGCCATCGTTGATGAAGCGGTCGATCAATTGATTGCAAATCGCCTCGGTGGCAGGGGCGAGCTTGTCCATCTCCTGCAGCGTGAACCGGGGCAGCATCACCCTGCGGTAGGCCGTGTGGTCCGGTGGATCCGCAGTAATTGGAGGCACGAACAGCATCCGCTTGGGCTTCACATCGAAAAGGTTCACTTCCACAGAAGAGAACGTCGTCGGGTCGTGAGCGACGGCCGTGATGTCTGCCGCCAGCACAGGTAGCCACGCACCTTCAAAGCGGCCGGTATGAGCCACCGGGCAGCGCTCGCGAAGTTCGTCCCACACCTCCGGCGCCGACTCATGGTACTGCCGACCGATATGGTCCCAATCCGTTGCCCAATCCAACACAAACGGGCGGTCCGGCATGTCCCCTCCAATGCCTTGCGCAGATATCTCGCACAGAATATGGCGAAGGATAGCACCAGCTTGAAGGTGCAGAACTTTGAATTGTTCCGCGTCGGCATCCCCGCCTACCGCACAGACGCCCCGGACCCGGAGGCCCCAGGACGGGGCAGCGAATTATGAGCAGACCGATCGCCCAGGGTCGCGGAGTGGATGTCTCGTGCTCGAGGCCAGCGACTGTGAAATGTCACAGGTCGATGGTGTTCCATTCATTGGTTTCGCGAGCCCGACAGGGTGGCGAGCCGATCCAGGCGGAGCGACGTGCCGGGCTTTCATGCCGGCCGTGACGTGATGTGGATCACGTTGGTAAGTAGGGTGGCGCCGCTGTGGCAAGCGACACATCACGAGAGCCGTATCGGTGCGGCGATGAGGGGGGCTTGTGAATCTAAGGCGCAGGTGTATGACGGCGAGTTTGGTGGGTCTGGCGTTGGTGGCGGCCGCTTGTGGCAGTAGCGGGGGCGGTTCGGCCACGAATGCCACCGTCGACGCCGGCGTCAAGAGCGGCGTGGGGGCGGCCCTGAGCGGGTCGAGCACCACGGCCGGAGACGCCACATCGACGACGGCCGGCGCTGCGCCGACGTCGCTTCCGGAGTGGGAGACGTTGTGGAGCCAACAGCGTGCGGCCATTGTGAAGCGGATCAAGGACAACAAGTGGGGCAAGTCCACTGATGGGAAGACCTTGACCGGTCCCGCAGGCTGGACGGTCGATTTGACCAAGTGCCCGGTCGGCTGGTCGGACACCGAGGGCGTGACCGATACGACCATCAAGATCGGGGCGTCCCTTCCCTTGTCAGGTACCTATGCAGACGCGGGCAACCTGGGCAAGGCCATCAGCTTCCTGATCGGCTACTACAACGATCAGGGCTTCTTCAAAGACGCCAACGGTAAGGTCCGCAAGGTCGACTACACCACGAAAGACGACGCCTACGACGCCGCTCGCGCCATACCAAATGTCGACGAACTGCTTGATTCAGAGCGGTCGTTCGCGATCTGGACGCAGGGCTCGCCGTCGACCCTGAAGACCTACGACAAGATCAACCAGCGGTGCGTACCCCAGCCCATGTCGCTGACCGCGCATACCGCTTGGGGTGATCCCATCAACCATCCGTGGACCACGGGGGCTCCGCAGCCTACCTACGCCACCGAGGCCATTCTGTGGGGTGCGTTCCTAGAGAAGCATCTCAGCGAGTTCCCCAATGATCGGAAGCTCAAGGTGGCGTCGCTGGTGCAGAACAACGACTTCGGCAAGCTGTACGACGCGTCGTTCAAGGCGTTCGTGGCGCAGTCGGCAACATTGAAAGACCGGGTCGACTACTTCAACGAAACCATCGAGGCGGCTGCGCCGACGGTCACCGACCCGATGACCACGCTGGCGTCCAAGAAACCCGACGTGTGGATCACCATGCTGGCGGGCACGCAATGCACCCAGATCGTGACCGAGGCGGCACAAGACGGCCTCAAGACGACCGCCAAGTACCTCTTCATGCCCCAGACATGCCCGGGCGCCAGCTACATCGGCAAGGACAAGGTGGGCGGTGACGGCTCCGCCGGTGACGGCTGGTATTTCCTAAGCCCTGGGCTCAAGGACATGAAAGATCCGGCGTACCAAGACGACCCTTACGTGAAGTGGCTTCGAGGCGCCATGAAGGCCAAAGGCATCGACCCCGACTCGTCGAGTTACCTCAGCGGCGGCATCAACTACGTGTTCCCGGTGGTGCAGGCCCTCAACATCGCCGGACAGCTCGACGGTGGCGTAACCCGCACGAACTTCCAGCTGGCGCTGCGGTCGTGTGATATTAAGTCGCCCAAGCTGC
>JAXDQG010000047.1:0-7931 GCA_034667945.1 Acidimicrobiia bacterium
GCCCCGGGCCGGCCTACGCCACAGACAACGAGGCCGACCCCGGGCGGGCCTACGCCATAGGCACAACGTAGGCCGGCCCCGGGCCGGCCTACGCCACAGGCACAGTAGGCGGGCCCCGGGGTGTGCCGAGGCCCACTCAGTCCTCGCGCCAGTCCATCCTCGGCAGGTCGCGCCAGAGGCGCTCGAGCTCGTAGTACTGGCGGGTCTCCTCGTCGAACACATGCACGACGAAGCTGCCGTAGTCCATGAGCACCCAGCGCAGGGCGTCGAGACCCTCGATCCGGCGGGGCTTCACGTGCCAGTGCTCGCCGACGTGGTGCTCCACGTCGTCCACGATGGCCCGCACTTGACGGTCGTTGGTCCCCGAGGTGATCACGAAGTAGTCGGTGATGGCCAGCACGTCGCCCACGTCGATGATGACGGTGTCGCGTCCGAGCTTCTCATCTGCGGCCCGGGCGGCGGCCCGGGCGAGCTGGGCCGGCGTGCCGGTGACCGTCTCGGGCGAGATGGGCCGACTCATTTGGTGGTCCCCACGGGTGCGAAGTCACGACCCACGATGACGGTGACATCCACGGTGTCCGTTTGGTTCTCCTGCAAGATCGGCTCGCCGGCACCCATGGCCTTCGCCATCGCGCGGGCGCCGTTCTGGCGAGCAGAGTTGTAATAGCGCACTTCTGTTTTGTCGTACGTGAACCGGTCGGCATTACCGAACACGGTTACTGCGGCGCCTGCCGGCACCAACACGGCAGCCGCCGCCAGCGCTCCGGGCCGGTCACCCCGACCGTCGAGCAACCGGACTTTCAGGCGATCGCCGGCATCGCCGGCGGCCGGGAAGGGCACCATCTCCGCAAGCACACCGGGCACGGCGTCCACGTCGGGCAGGTACGTCTTGGCCGTGTCCGACCCGGTCGGCGTGCTCGTGCTGGTGCTCGACGTCGAGGTGCTGGTCGCCGGCTTGATCGGCAGGGTGGCGTACTGCACCTCGCCACCGGCAAGGGCGCGCACCACACTCCCGAGGCCCGAGCCGGACTCGCCCGGCACGACGTCGGCGCCGCCCACCTTGGCCACGGCCGCCAACCAGGCCTGCCAGAGCAGCTGGTGCCGGTACAGGTGGGCGTTCTCCTCCTCGCCGCTGTTGCGCAGGGCAAGGTAGGTGGCGACCTGGCTCGGCTCGAGGGTGATCCGCCCGGCCCGGAAAGTGGTGCCCGAGGCCGGGTCAACGAGCTCGTCGGAGTTGTCGAAGGTCAGCGGCCCGGCGGGCTGGACCAGCTGGGTCCAACGGGTTGCGTCGACGGTTGTCACGCTGTCCAGACTCATCTTGAACAACTTCCGGAGCGCCGCAGTGGCGGCCGTCGGACCACCCGAGGCGTATACGTCGGCCAGTGTCTGAGTGGACGTGGAGTTCGGGTCGGGTTGCAGCGCGGCGGGTATGAAGAGGGCTCCCCCGCCGCCCTTGCCGCCCCCGGCCGCCAGCAACGTGATGCCCACCAGCGAGCGGACGTTGTTGATCTGCAGCAGGAGCGCAGTGGGCGTCGGTGTGACCAGGGCTTGATAGCCCGGGGCGTTCTCGTCGACCGGGCCCCCGACGTTGCGACCGCTCTGGTCGTTGAGCGACGCCTTGATCCCGGCGTAGGTCAGTACCGGGATGAGGGTGAACAGGATCAGCAGCGCGGCCACGAACGTGGTGCGCCGGAAGGCGCGGGAGAATCGGGCCGGACGGGTCCGAGGGGGGATCTTGACGGTGCGTCCCCCCGAGCGCGGCCTGCGGGGCGCGTCGGGCGGGGACGGACTGGTCGCCAAGCTCATCGACGCGACATGCCGGGGCGCGTGGTCGAAGTGCTGCTGGTCATCGACCTCCACGATAGAGCAGACGATCCCTCACCACGGAGGCAACTCTTGTCGGGACCAGGTACTCGAGCGGCTCGCCCGCGGCCGCTCGGCGCCGCAGCTCGGTCGAGGAGACGTCGAGCCGGGGAATCGTGACGGTGATCACACGACCGGGCCAGTCGGCCAGAGCAGTGCCCACACCCTCGCGGTCCACCACCACGAGCGTGGACAGGCGAGGCAGCTCCTTCCAGCGCCGCCAGGTGCGCAGACCCGCGGCCGCGTCCGCGCCCACGATGAGAAACAGCTGACGAGAAGGGTCTTCCTCAGCCAGCGCGGCGAGCGTGTCGGCGCTGCAGGACTCCCCGCCTCGGCGCAGTTCGAGGTCGCTGGCCTCCAGACCGGTCACGCCTTCGACTCCGGCGCGGACCATTTCCAGCCGGACATCCGCCGAAGTCAATGGGCGACTGCCGACTTTTTGCCAGGGAATATTGCTTACGACCAGCAACACGCGATCGAGAGAAACTGCGTGCAAAGCATTCATGGCGGCCGCGAAGTGGCCGATATGTGGAGGGTCGAAGGTCCCCCCGAACACTCCGAGACGCTCGCCGGTACCGACCACCGGACGCGAGCGTAACGGAGCAAGGCGGGGGAGCATTCGGGCGGCTCGGCCAACCGGCGGGCCGACAGGAACTGAAATCGGAGCGCGCGGCAAGCGTTGGACATGGCGATATGAGCGATTCTGTCGGGCAGTACCTCAACGAGATCGGGACGGTGCCCCTCCTCACTGCGGACGAGGAGCGTGAGCTGTCCAAGGTCATCGAGGCCGGCCAGCGGGCGGCACGCAAGCTCGCCTACGGCGCCGTCGACCCCGAGTACCACGTGGCCGTCCGGGCGGCGGGCCACGCCAAGGACCGGTTCATCCGGGCCAATCTCCGCCTGGTGGTGAGCGTTGCTCGCCGCTACCCCCTTCCTCCTTCCATGGAGCTTCTGGATCTGATCCAGGAGGGCAACCTCGGGCTCGAGCACGCGGTCGACAAGTTCGATTGGCGCAAGGGCTTCAAGTTCTCCACCTATGCGACCTTCTGGATCCGCCAAGCCATCGGCCGGGCGCTCGATCAGAAGGCGTCGCTGGTCCGTCTGCCGGGCGACCGGTCCGCATCTCTGCGTGCCGCGCTCCGTCAGGTCTCCGGTGACGGCGACGAGTTGGACGAGGAGCATTCGCGGCTCCATCGCCTGACAACCCCTACCTCGCTCGACCGGACCATCGGCGACGACGATTCCAACGAATTGGTCGACCTGCTGCCGGACGGCACGCCCGGCCCGGAGCAAGAGGTCATCGGCAAGGTCGAAGAGAACCTCGTCACGTCGCTGCTCGACGTGCTCGATCCTCGGGCCCGTTATGCGGTCGAGCAGCGTTTCGGCCTGGCCGACGGGCGCAAGCGCTCGTACCGCGAGGTGGGCGAAGACCTCGGCGTCACTGCCGAAGCTGCTCGCCGCCTGGTCAAGCGGGCCGTCAACGCCGTGCGCGAGCAGGCGCACACCCTCGTGTTCGACGCCGCCTGAGGCGGTAGTGCTGGTGGGCCCCGGCCCACACTGACGGAACGCTGCATCATGTCGCCGTTCGCCGGTCCCTTCGGAGGGCCGGCGTACGGCTTTTCGTCCTGTGGGGCGAGCGTTTGAGTCGTGTGGGCGAGCGTTTGAGTCGTGGGCGAGCGTTTGAGTCGTGTCGGCGAGCGTTTGAGTCGTGTCGGCGAGGTTGAACTCGGGCGGGCCCGTCTGGGCGCAGACCAGCACCAACTGGTATCCCTGCACCACGCCGGCACCGAGCGTCGAGCCGGCACCCCAATGCTTTTGCGCTCGGCCGCTTCACAAGAAAGGCTTTTGGTGTGGACCGCACCGAATGGACACCTTCGAGCTGGCAGCGCCAACCGGCTGATCAACAGCCCGAGTGGCCCGATCCCGACCATCTCGAGCAGGTGTACAAGCAGCTCCACACCCTGCCGCCACTGGTTTTTGCAGGTGAGGCCCGAGACCTCCAGGCCCAGCTCGCCCAGGTCGCCGCCGGCAAGGCTTTTCTGCTCCAGGCCGGCGACTGTGCCGAGTCGTTCACCGAGTTCACCGCCGACCGCATCCGGGACAAGTTGAAGATCATCCTGCAAATGGCGGTGATCCTCACCTACGCGGGTGGCGTGCCCATCGTGAAGGTCGGTCGCATCGCGGGCCAGTTCGGCAAGCCGAGATCGTCCTCAATCGAGACCATCAATGGGCTGACCCTCCCCTCCTTCCGTGGTCACAACGTCAATGATCACCTGTTCTCGCCTGCTGCCCGTACACCGAACCCCGACCGGCTCGTGCAGGGCTACCATCAGTCCGCCTCCACGCTGAACTTGCTGCGGGCGTTCACCAAGGGAGGCTTTGCAGATCTCCACCGGGTCGACGCCTGGAACCAGGAGTTCGTCGCCGGCTCGCCCGAGGGCCAGCGCTATGCGGAACTGGCCAGGGGCATCGACCGGGCATTGGGTTTCATGCGGGCGATCGGCATCAACTCCGAGGCCGATCACCAGCTGCACACGGTCGATTTCTGGACGTCCCACGAAGCCCTCATCCTGGGGTACGAAGAAGCCCTCACGAGACGGGACAGTCTCACCGGTGATTGGTATGACTGTTCCGCCCACCTCCTCTGGATCGGCGAAAGAACGCGATCCCTTGATGGGGCACATCTGGAATTTTTGCGCGGTGTTCGCAATCCGCTCGGCTGCAAGCTCGGCCCCACCGCGACGCCGGCCGATGCCATCGCCATCTGTGATCTCCTCAACCCCGACCACATCCCGGGGCGGCTCACGCTCATTTCCCGGATGGGGGCGGCTCGGGTGGGCGACGCCCTGCCTCCGCTGATCGACGCGGTGGGCGAGGCCGGCCATCCCGTCGTCTGGGCTTGCGATCCGATGCACGGCAACACCTTCACCGCGCCCTCCGGAGTCAAGACCCGGCACTTCGAGGAGGTGCTGGGCGAGGTGGCCGGCTTCTTCGCCTCCTGCCGCGCCGCTGACGTCTGGCCCGGCGGGCTGCACATCGAGCTGACCGGCGACAACGTCACCGAATGCCTCGGCGGCTCGCACTTCCTGGGCGATGCCGATCTCGGCATCCGCTACGAGACCATCTGCGACCCCCGTCTGAATGCTCGCCAGTCGCTCGACCTGGCGTTCCGCACGGCCGAGCTCATCGGCGGCTGAAGGCTTCCGCCGCTAGGCCCGGCCCAGCAGCGCCCGGCGGAATCGTTCCTTCAGGTGCGCTCCGTCGCGGGGCGGCATGATCAACGGCGGCGACTCGGGCGATACCTTCAGCACCGCCATCACCGGCCCGGCAAGCGTTCGCAGCCGTCGGGCGGTGTCCACCAAGTCGTCCGCGTGCCGGACCGTCCAGGCTGCCTGCCAGCCGCAGGCCAGCGCCACGGCGGCCAGGTCGGTGGATCCCGCCGCCCCCATCTCGGCGGTGTGCGTGGCCTGCATACCCGTTTCGCCGTAGCGCTCGTTGTCCACCACGGCCACGCTCAGGTTGGCCGGCTGCTGACGGCCGACCGTGGCCAGCGATCCCAGGCCCATGAGCGCTTCGCCGTCGCCGGTGATGACGAGCACGCGGTCGTCCGGGCGGGACAGCGCCAAGCCGAGCCCGAGCGAGACAGCGCCGCCCATGGCGCCCCAGAGCGGGAACGTGCGATCGTCGTCCCCGGCGGCGGCGACATCCCAGGTCGTCCCGCCCAGCCCTGAAACCACCAGCAGATTCCCCCGGTCACCTAGCAACGCGGCCACGCTGGCTCGACGATCGAGGTCACCGCTCATCGATCAGCTCCTTCCACGCCTCGGCGAGACGTCACGCGGGTGGCTCTACATGGACCCAAACCGGTCGGCATGGTAGCCATGCGGACGCATGAGCCAAGGAGCTTCGCCCGTAGATCCGGATGCGGCCGCCGCAGCCGCGGCTGATGCCGTGCGTCGGCTCGGCCACGCGCTCACCGGTCACCTCCCCGAAGGCGAGTTGCTGGCCCGGGTCGAAGCGCTAGCCAGCGATCTGGCTGCGCAGATCGAGCAAACGCCCCGCCGCGACAAGCGCCAGGAGATGCTGGAACGCGGCCGGCTGGGCGAGTTCCTGCGCACCGGCGCCTGGCCCGGCCCGGTGGACGATGGTGCATCCATCGAGTTTGACCGGTTCTCCATCATCGGCGGCCGGCTCAGTCCCTTTGGCATGGGCGCCCATTACCACCGCCAGGGCAACGAGGCCCATGCTCGAATCACGCTCGGGCCCGCGTTCGAGGGGCCACCCACCCGGGCGCACGGGGGTGTCGTGGCCGCCGTGGTCGACGAGGTCATGGCCACCTTGCTGAGCGTCCTCGGCACCGTGGCCTACACCGGTCGGCTCACCGTCGATTACGTTCGGGCGGCGCCCCTCGGCGTCGAGCTGAACTTCCGTTCCTGGCTTGATCGACAGGAGGGGCGTCGCCTCCAGATCGGCTGCGAGGGATCGGCCGAGGGTGTGGTGTTCGTCCGGGGCGAGGGCGTGTTCATCGAGCAAGACCCGGCACGTCTTCTCGAATTCGGCTGAAACTGACCAGCAAGGATTTGGCGCTGACGGCCTTTGACGATCAGGGCGCGTTCGACGAGAACGACTTTGCGCCTATCACCCGCTGGCCGATGAGCACCGCCGCCGCGGCGGGGCCGGAGAAGACCATGGTGGCGGCCGCATCCACCGTGGCCACAAGATCATCGGGCCGCTCGACGGCGAAGGTCAGACAGCCGGCGAGGCGCAAGACCGGCTCGGTCGCCTGCCCCATGGCGACCTGCCACGGGTTGGCCTCGCCGAACTGGCCGCGCATGGTGACCAACATCAGCAGGGGAAACCGACAGGTACGGGTGAGCGAGAGCATGTTGACGCAGTTGCCCACCCCGGACGACTGCATGAGCAACACGCCCCGCTGTCCGCCCAGCCATGCGCCGGCCAGCAGCGCCACGCCCTCTTCCTCGGTGGTGAGCACGATGGAACGGAGACGGTCGTCGACCTGGCAGCAACGTATGAGCGCGGCGTGCCCGGCGTCGGGCACGTAGGCCACCTGTCGCACCTGATGGCGCAGGAGGGTGTCATGCACGGCGGCCATCCCCGCCTGCTGCGATTGGGCTCCCGTGTCGTCGGGCCCGGTGCCCGCCGAGGCGACGGGCGTGCTCACCGCAGTTGGGTCATGAGCCGTAGGAATACCCGAGGCCGGCACGGGCGTCCTGCTGGATGCCGTACTGCGGGATCGGGTAGCGGAGGCCGTTGCGCGAGAGCGCCTCGAGACCCTTGATCATCTTGGGGACGAACTCGGGGGGCGTCGCCATCAGCAGCTCGTCGTCCAGCACACCGCCGTAGCGGCGCTCGGCGAAGCACGGAATGGACACCGAGGGCTCACGCAACTTCAGCGCACGCCCCCAACTGTCGGCGCACGCCGATTCGCCGACGCATCCCCATTCGAAGTTCTTGTAGCCGCTCCACTGCAGACCGTTGATCATCAGGATCATCTGGGCGGGCGTGGCATAGAACATGCAGATGTCGGGTGGGTCGAGGCGCCCGGAAACCAGCGGAGAGACCGCCACCGCCTCGTATTCGCCGAAGGGCACGGTGTGCATGGCCGCTTGGTGGGCCGAGGAGTCCTCGAGCGTCTCGTACCAGACGCCGGCCATCCGCGTGCCCGAAAGCCAATCGTCGTCGCGCGGGTGGAGCCCGACGACCGCTCCGCACTGGGCCCCGACGAAGTCCTCGACCGTGGCACCGACCGTCCAGCCGATGCGGGCGGCCATGGCCACGACCTGGTCCATTGTGTGGACCGAGCTCGGCCGGCGGATCTTGGGGACCGCTTCCATCTCCGCCCGGGTGGCGAACATCTTCATCCCGATCGGCGTGGTGCGCAGCCGGACGAGGCGATTGAGGTCGTCGACCAGGCGGGGCCAGTCGTAGTGGCCGGCGATGTCGACGGACTGCTCGGACGTGGACACGATCCCCCCTTGTCGGCTTGCGCGGCTGGCCGATCGTAGCCCCGAAGCCTTGGCGGCGGGCGCTGCCATCCGGTTCCCCGT
>JAXDQG010000048.1:0-2732 GCA_034667945.1 Acidimicrobiia bacterium
CTGGCGGCGTTCCTCGAACGGATACCGGAATTTCACCTGGACGACCGGGACCCGGTGACCTGGTGCGGCGGCCAGGTGCGGGGCCCCCGGACGCTCCCGCTGACGTTCTCCACCTTGACCTAGGCGGAGCCTTTACGCTGCCCCCATGAGCAGCGCCGAGCCGATCTACGCCTCCCGGGTCCTCAAGCTCCCTCTGGTCACCCCGGACGGCGATTCCATCGGCCGGGTCGACGACCTGGTCATCGGTCCGCCGACCGGGGAGACGGCCCCCATCCTGCTCGGCCTCGTGGCCCAGGTGGGTCGGCGGCGGATCTTCATCTCCGGCTCCCGGGTGAGGCACTTCGAGACCTCGGGCGTCGTCCTCAACAGCGCCGCCCTCGACCTTCACCCGTTCAAGGTGCGGACGGGCGAGCTCCTCCTCACCTCCCTGCTCGACCGTCCGGTGCAGGGCGAGAAGGTGCTCGACCTCTCCATGCGGCCCCGGGTCTCGCTCTACGGGCGCTTCGGCGTCGCCGAGGTCATGCTCGGCCGGCGCCGCGCCCTGGGGTTCTCGGCCCGGATGCGCCGCGTGCCGTGGGAGGAGGTCGAGGAGCTGTTCGACGTCGGCGAGGCGGCCGCCGAGCTGGTCAAGCTGCGCAGCCTCCACCCCTCGGAGACCGCCCGGCACATGCAGGACCTCACCGACGACGAGCGCGACGAGCTGGTCGAAGCGATGCAGGACGAGGACCTGGCCGACGTGATGGAGGAGCTCCCGGAGGAGGACCAGGCCGAGATCCTCGAGGCCATGGAGCCGGAGCGGGCCGCCCGGGTGCTGGAGGAGATGGAGCCCGACGACGCCGCCGACCTCCTCTCCGAGCTCGACGCCGAGCAACAGAGCCGCCTGCTGGAGGCGATGGACCCGGAAGAGGCCGACCCCCTTCGCCGCCTTCTCATCTATGAGGGCCACAGTGCCGGCGGGCTCATGACGCCGGAGCCGCTGGTGCTGCTCCCGGAGGCGACGGTGGCCGAGGCCCTGGCCCGGATGCGGGCCGAGGAGGTGCCGGCCGCCATCGCCTCGTGCGTGTTCGTGACCCAGCCGCCGACCCAACCACCGACCGGCGTCTACCTCGGGGCGCTGTCGTTCCAGCGGCTGCTGCGGGAGCCGCCGAGCACGCGCCTGGCCGACCTGGTCGACGGTCGGCCCGAGCCGGTCCACCCGAACCTGCCCGAGATCGCGGTGGCCGAACGGCTGGCCGCCTACAACCTGCTGTCGATCCCGGTGTGCGACGAGTCGGGCTTCCTGCTCGGCGCCGTCACCGTCGACGACGTCCTCGACCGGACACTGCCGGTCGGCTGGAGGACGCATCAGTGAAGCGCAGCACCGATCTCACCACCCCCCGGTTCAGCCGGGGCATCGGCCTGCACTACGACCCCGAGGCCTTCGGCCGCTTTTCCGAGGCGCTCGCCCGGACGCTCGGCACCGCCCGCTTCCTCGTCGCCCAGACGGTGCTGGTGGTGGCCTGGATCGCGTTCAACGTCGTGGCGGTAGCCCTGCGCTACGACCCCTACCCGTTCATCCTCCTGAACCTGGCCTTCTCCACCCAGGCCGCCTATGCCGCCCCGCTCATCCTCCTGGCCCAGAACCGCCAGGACGCCCGGGACCGGGCCCAGACCGACGAGGACCGGCGCGTCTCGGCTCTGGTCCAGGCGGAAACGGAGTACCTGGCCCGGGAAATGGCCAACATCCGCATCCTGGTCGCCTCGCTGCCGACCGCCGAGGAGCTCACCAACGCCCTCGAGCGGGTGACCGAGGCCATCGACCGCCTCGCCCCGTCGGGGAACTGAGCCGAGCTCTCAGGAGTTGACCCCGAGCAGGTCGACGACGAAGACCAGCGTCTCGTTGGGCCCGATGGCCGGCGGACGGCCGATGGCGCCGTAGGCCAGGTCGGGTGGGATCACCAGCTGCCGCCGGCCGCCGACCTTCATGCCGGCCACGCCCTCGTCCCACCCCTTGATGACGTCGCCGTTGCCGAGGATGAACTCGAACGGCTTCCCCCGGTCCCAGGAGGCGTCGAACTGCTTCTTGGTGGAGAAGGCGACGCCGACGTAGTGGACCGAGACCTTCTGGCCCTTCGTCGCCGCCGCGCCCGTCCCGACGCTGAGGTCCTTCTGCTCCAGCGTGGTCGGAGGCTTGCCCGACGGCACGGTGACCTTGGGCTTGGTCTGGCTGTCCACCTGGTCGTTCTTCTTCTCCGCCCCGCAGGCGGCCAGAGCCACGGCGACGAGGAGGAGCAGCACGGAACGGGCAATCGGGCGCATGACGGAAGAAGCTAATGCACGGCGATGAAGGACCGGGAGAAGGGCGTCGATGCCGCTGGGACAACCCCCATAAACCTCAGAAACCTCATGACTCCCAATTCCTGGATCACACTTCTCCGCCGGGTGGCCATCGGAAGCGCCTGCGTCGCGCTGGCCGCCAGCGGAACGACGCTTCCGGCCGGGGCGGCCGTCGACCCCGGCGACCCGACGGTCGTCGTGCGCCGGATCTCGGTGCCCATCGAGGGCAGCTTCAGCTACCGCGACGACTTCGGCGATCCCCGGGCCGGACACACCCACCAGGGCAACGACCTGATGGTGGCCAAGCTGCGGCCGCTCCTGGCCGTCACCGACGCCACCGTCCGGCGGGTCTTCGTCGACAACGGAACGGCCAGCCAGGGCAACATGCTCGTGCTGCGCGACGCCGACGGCTGGGA
>JAXDQG010000049.1:0-4015 GCA_034667945.1 Acidimicrobiia bacterium
CTAGTTTGTGACACTGGGGGTTGGTTTCCAGCGCGTGAACGTTCCTTGCGCGACTCTGAGCGAGCGAACGCGACTCTGACGGAGCGAAGACGCCGACGGCCGCCGCCCGGGCAGCTAGCCGGGGAGCTAGGAGGTGTCACATCGCCGCTACGCTCGCCCCCAACTTCGCAGTGCGACCAGGGGGGAACGCTCCATGAGCAACGCACCGATCTCGGCCGACAGCCACATCGTCGAGCCACCGGGGTGTTATGTCGACCACATCGATCCCAAGTGGCGGGACGTGGCGCCGCGGGTCGAGAAGAACGCCAAAGGCGTCGACGCCTATGTCATCGATGGTCTGGCCAACCCGATCCCCATTGGCCTCCTGGCCGCGGCCGGCATACCGTCGTCCGGGCTCATCGAGGCGCGACGCCACAGCTTCGACCAGATCAACCGGGCAGCGTTCGACCCCAATGCTCGAATCGCCGTGCAGGACGAGGACGGTATCGGCGGCGAGATGATCTTCGCCTCGATCGGCATGGTGCTCTGTGCCCACCGTGATTACGCCTACAAGACCGCGTGCATGGCGGCCTACAACCGCTGGCTGGCTGACTTCTGCGCCCAGCAGCCGAAACGACTGTTCGGACTGGCCCAGACGTCGGTGGAGTCCGTTGACCAAACGATCAAGGACATGGAGATCGCCAAGTCGATGGGGCTCGTCGGAATGATGATGACGGGCACGCCCCAACACGAGGACTACGACCATCCCGATTACGACAGCGTGTGGCAGGCCGCCGTCGACCTCGATCTACCCCTCTGCTTCCACATCCTGACCTCGAACGACTACGACGTCGCCTCAACGTTCAAGCCTCCCCGGGGGCACATGGCGAACGGCTTCATGAACATCATCCGCGGGGTGCAGGACATCCTCGGCGTCTTCGTCTTCGGCGGTGTGTTGGAGCGCTTCCCGCAGCTCAAGTTGGTGGTTGCCGAGGGTGATGCCGGCTGGGTACCGCATTGGTGCTACCGCGCCGACCATGTGGCCGAACGCATGGCGCTGGGGCTCGACCGGCTGTCGAAGACCCCGAGCGAGTACGTGCGCGATCACATCCGCTTCACGTTCCAGGACGACAAGACCGCCTATCGCGACCCCGAGATCGTGGACAGCGGCTGCCTGATGTGGGCCAGCGATTTTCCCCACACGGATTCGACCTATCCGCATTCACAGCAGACCATCGAGAGTCAGACGACGCATCTCACCGAGGCGCAGCGGACCAAGATCACCCGCGGCAACCTGGTGGAAACCTTCAAACTCGCGGTCTGAGCGGGGTCTGTGGGCTCTTGGGTCGGCCTGCCGCGCCCACGGAATCCTCGACGCCGACGGCCTTGTTCATGGCACCATCTCCGCCGTGAACAAGGCTGACTTCTATCGAGATGCCCGGCGCGATCTGCCCGGCCCCCTGGCCGGCGTGCGAGTGCTCGAGGCCACAACGAGCTGGGCGGGGCCGATGGCAGCCTGTGTGCTCGCAGACCTCGGGGCCGACGTGATCAAGTGCGAGATGCCCGGGGGTGAGATGAGTCGCCATCTGCCGGTCAAGGTGCCCGGCTCATCGCTGTCGTTCCTGAATCAGGCTGCAAATCGGAACAAGAGGTCGCTGTCGCTGGATCTGCGCGAGCCGGCTGGTCGCGACGTGTTTCTGCAGCTCGCCGCTCGCAGCGACGTGGTCGTGGAGAACTTCTTGGCGGGCACGCTCGCCGGTTGGGGCGTCGGCTACCACGACTGTCGAGCGGTGAAGCCGGACATCATCTACGTATCCATCTCCGGTTGGGGCCAGTTCGGGCCGGAGTCGCACCGCGCCGGCTACGACCCGATTTCCCAAGCGGCCTCCGGTTGGATGGCGCTCAATGGCCCACGTGACGGTGATCCGTGCAAAGGCCCGACGTACCTCTGCGACGATCTCGCCGGACTGCATGGCGCGATCGGCGCCATTGCGGCTTTGCACCACCGGGACCGCACGGGCGAAGGCCAACACGTCGACTCGTCGCTGCTGGACGCCGTGCTCTTCCAGTCGAATGGGTTCTTGACGCTCGCCGCCATGGGCCGGCCGGAGCCTCGCATGGGCAGCGAGGTCACCGTGACGTGCCCGGTCAACATCTTTGCCTGCCGAGAGGGGCACGTGTATCTGGCCGTGGCGCTCGACGTCCATTGGGCGAAGCTCTGCGAGATCATCGGGCGCCCGGAACTGGCGACCGCCAAGGGCTTTGCCACCAATCCCGAGCGGGTGGCCAATCGTGAGGCCGTCAACGCCGTGGTGATCTCCTGGTGCAGCCTGCACTCGGCGGACGAGGTCGCCAAATTGCTCGGCGACGCCGGCATCGCCGTCGCCAAGGTGGAGTCCTACGAGGAGGCCGCCATGAATCCTCACGTGATCGAGCGGGACATGCTGCAGGAGACGGTGCTCGAGGACGGGACCGCGGCGCCGTTGACCGGCCCGGCGCTGAAGTTCAGCCGGACCCCGACTCGAGTGCGGCACGCAGCGCATGCGGTGGGAGCCGACAATGAGGACATCCTGGCCGAGTTGGGACTGGACGAGGAGGCCATCGAGAAGTTGAGGGCCGACGGTGTGATCTGAACGGAGCGCACTTGCGTTGAGCACGGCTCAACGCGGATAGCGTCCGGCCCATGGATCGCCCTCTGTCCGATGTCGTCGTTCTCGATCTGACCCGCGCACTTTCGGGGCCCATCGCCAGCCGTCTCCTCGCGGACCTGGGCGCCGAGGTCATCAAGATCGAGCCGCCCGACGGCGATCTCACCCGGGCGATCGTCCCTCGGGTGGCCGGCATGTCGACGTATTACGTGCACTACAACGTCGGCAAGGAATGCATCTCGATGGACCTGACGAATCCGACCGCCAAAGAGCTGTTCCTCGGGCTGGTCGAGAAGGCCGACATCGTCTTGGAGAACTATCGGCCGGACGTGATGGCTCGGCTGGGATTGTCCTACGACGTCTTGGCCGAGCGGAATCCTCGAATCATCCTGGCATCCCTGAGCGGATGGGGACATGGCAACAGCCGCTCCAACCAGGGGGCCTATGCCTCGGCCATTCACGCCGAGGCCGGGATCACAGAGATGGTGGCCCGACGCCGCGGCGAGGTGGACCACCCTCGCAACGATCCGATGTCGCATTCGGACACCTACGCCGGGCTGCACTATCTGGCCGCGTTGCTGGCGGCCCTCCACATGCGAAGCCGCACGGGCAAAGGCCAAGCGGTCGACGTCTCGATGGCGGAGTCGACCTTGATGGTCAACGACCTCTCCTCCGCGGAGCTGGCGGGGGAGGATCCCGCGGCGGGTTTCCGCGCCGGACAGAACTGGTCGCCGATCTTCCGGCTGCGCGACGGGCGCGCCGTGAACGTCACGCTGGACTCGACGACCGACGGAGGTTTCAACGTGTGGGTCAAGGCCACCGGGCGTTCCGAGTGGCGGGACGATCCGCGGTTCTCCAGCGCGGAGGCCCGTAACCAGCACCGAGCTGAGCTCGAGGCCGAGATCGCTCAGTGGGTCGTGCAGTTCGAGACGGCCGAGGAGCTCGAGAAGGCGATCGGCGTATCGACGGTGCTGGCGGCCGAGCTCCGCACCGTGCCCGAGTTGGCGGCCACCCAATGGGCGGCCGAGCGGGGCGCGTTCGTCGACATCGACCTGGGTGCTGGCAACAACGTCGTGATCCCCCAGGCTCCGTGGCGCTTCAGCGAGGCGGACAGCGGCGCAAAGCCCCTCGTGGGCTTCCGAGGGGAGCACAACCGGCAGGTGTTGGGACGGATGCTGGGCATGTCAGACGGCGAGATTGACTCCCTTGTGGCCGACGGCATTCTGTCGGATCGCGTGCCGGGCTGGCGGCGGGAGGGCTGAGCGCCCCCGAAAGTTTCTGACTTCACGCAGCGCGTCAATTCGATCACGGCGTGCGCTCGCCGGCGCCGTCCGGCCTGGTCAGCGTTAGTGCCGGTGGTGCAGTTCGACGCATAGGGGTTTCTCCGG
>JAXDQG010000050.1:0-4378 GCA_034667945.1 Acidimicrobiia bacterium
ACCCTCCAGGCCCCGATCAACACGACGGCCACCCCAGCCAGCAGCGGGAGCAGGTCGAACGTCGGCTCGAAGGAGGCGCGCAGTCGGCCGACCTCTACCCGGGCATCACGCAGCCGGGCCGCCGCGCCCGCAAAGCGCTCGACCTCGGCGGCTTCCCGCCCGAGTGTTTTGACCACGAATGCGCCGTCGAAGCTCTCGTGCGCCAGCACGCCAAGCTCGCCGAGACGCTGCTGCGCCGTGGCCGCCGGACCCTCCATGCGTCGGCCGAAACGGTGATTGAGCAGCGCCATGGTGGGGATCAGCGCCAGACCGACAACCGCCAGGATGGGGTCGACGAGCAGCAGCGAGACCACGGCCGCCACGGCCAGGACGACGACGGAGACCGAGAGCGGCAGCGGGTGCATGGCATCGGTGGTTCGCTCGACGTCATTGTCCAGCGTGGTCAGCAGATCGCCCGTGGCCCGGTTCCGGTGGTAAGCGAGATCGACGTCCAGATAGTGATCCGTCAGCCGATCACGCAGCGTCACCTGATACCGGCGGGATGCCATCGTGCCGAAGTAGCGGCGACCGATGATCCCCACGGCGCGCAGGAGGGCCACCGCCATGATGGCTGCACCGGCGGCAAGCAGCGTCGAGACCCGCGTGGAGCCCTGCTTGAGGGCCGGCAGGATCACTTCGTCGGTGACCCGGCCGATGACGACCGTGCTGGCCACGACGACGACGGCGTACAGGCATCCGCTCGCCAGGGCGGCGCCGAGGGGGGCCGGATGTGCTTTGGCGAAACGCCAGACCAGACGTGTGGCGCGCCGCCCCAAGCTCTCCACCCGCGCTGCACACATTTCGTTCAGGGTAGGCGGGTGCCCGATGGTCGCAGAGCTGGTTTTCCGTTGGTGGGCGGCGGGTGCGGCCGTGCCAGACTGCCGCTTTGATGAACGCGGTCCCCCTGCCTCGAGGCTTCCGAGCCCACGTCGCCAACGTTGGCATCAAGGACACGACCGACGACTTCGTCGTGGTGGCCTCGGATCGTCCGTGCAACTCGGCAGCGGTGTTCACGAAGTCACGCTTCGCGGGAGCGTCGGTGGTGATTTCCCGGGCTCATGCCCAGGGGCGGAATCTGCGGGCCGCCGTGGTGATCAGCAAGAACGCCAATGTGGCCACGGGCGCGCAGGGCGAAGCCGATGCCCGCGAGGTGGTGGGTGGGGTGGCCGACGCGCTCGAGGTGTCCGCCGAGCAGGTGCTCATCGCCTCGACCGGGGTGATCGGTCGGCCCTATCCGATGGATCCGGTGCGGGCGGGGCTGAAGGCGCTGTCCGCGCCCTTCGGCCTGACCGATGCCGTGGCGGTGGCTCGGGCGATCATGACGACCGACACCCATCCCAAGGTGGCCAGCGCGGCGGTGGGGGACGCTCGGGTCGTCGGCGTGGCCAAGGGCGTCGGGATGATCGAGCCGGACATGGCCACCATGATCGCCCTGATCTTCACCGATGCCGAGGTGCCCGCGGACGACTTGGACGATGGTTTCCGCCAGGTCGTGGCGAAGACGTTCAACTCGCTGTCCGTCGATACCGATACCTCCACCTCGGACACGGCGGCGGTGCTCGCCAACGGCGCGGCCGGACCGGTGGACGTGGAGGCGTTCCGGGACGCGCTGGCAGCGGTCTGCCTTGACCTCACCCGTCAGCTGGCACGGGATGGTGAGGGAGCGACCCGACTGTTGCTGGTCACGGTCGACGGTGCTCGAGACGACGACCAGGCGCGGCGGGTGGCGAAGTCCATCCTGAACTCGCCGCTGGTGAAGACCGCCGTGCACGGGGCGGACCCCAACTGGGGACGAGTGGCCATGGCCGTGGGCAAGTGTGCGGATGACCTGGACATCGACGAGAACCGGGTAGTGATCCGCTTCGGGACCCAGGAGGTCTACCCCGGAACGGTGGACGACGCCGGGCTGGAGCGCTTGTCCGCCTACATGAGCGGCGACGAGGTGGTCATCCATGTCTCGCTGGGTATCGCTGGCGGAGCATGGACGGTGTACGGGTGTGATCTGTCGGACGGGTACGTGCGGATCAACGCCGATTACACAACCTGACAACCATTACACAACCTGACAACGATTACACAACCTGACAATCGGCGCGACCGCACTCCCACGCTGAGCGCCCGAGCCCTCCTTGGCACCTCGACCCGCGCAGACTCGCCTGGCGGGGCGGCCGGCAAGCCACGCCACCTGCCGGCCTTCCAGCCCCCCAGCCCTAGAGCTGCAGCGACTTGACGGTCAGGAACTCCTCGATGCCGAACGGCCCGTTCTCGCGTCCGATACCCGACTGCTTGTAGCCGCCGAAGGGCGCCTGGATGTTGAACCGGCCGCCGTTGACGTCGACCTGCCCGGTCCGCAGCCGACGGGCCACCCGCTTGGCCCGCTCGGGATCACCGGACCACACACCGCCGGCCAAGCCGTAGATCGAGTCGTTGGCAATGCGGACAGCATCGTCCTCGTCCTCGAACGGAATGATCGACAGGACCGGCCCGAAGATCTCCTCCTGGGCAATCGTCATGTCGTTGCGCACATCGGCGAACACGGTGGGCTTGACGTAGTACCCGGTCTCCCGGCCCTCGGGCTTCCCGGGGCCGCCGGCCACCACCCGGGCACCCTCCTCCACACCCTTGGCGATGTAGCCCTGCACCCGATCCCACTGCGCCTGGCTGATCAGCGGACCGAGGTGATTGCCCTCTTCCATCGGGTCGCCGACCGGGAAGTTGTCGGCCGCCTGGGCCGCCAACTGCACAGCCTCGTCGTAGCGCGAGCGCGGTACGAGCATGCGGGTCAGCGCGGTGCAGGTCTGCCCTGAGTTGAGATAGCAAGCCGACACGCCGCGGGGCACGGCCTTGGAGAAATCGGCATCGTCGAGGATCACATTGGCCGACTTCCCGCCGAGCTCCAGCGCCACCTTCTTGACCGTGCCGGCCGCCACCTCGGCTACCCGCTTGCCTGCCCGGGTCGAGCCGGTGAACGACACCATGTCGATGCCCGGATGGGCGGCGATGGCCTCGCCGACAGTGGGACCAGTGCCGCACACCAGGTTGAACACACCGGCCGGCAACCCGACCTCGTCGATCACCTCCGCCAGGATGAAGGCGTTGAGCGGGGCGACCTCGGACGGCTTCAGCACCACCGTGCACCCCGCCGCCAAGGCCCCGCCCACCTTGCACATGATCTGGTGCAACGGGTAATTCCACGGCGTGATGCAGCCCACGACGCCGATCGGCTCACGCACTACCAGGCTGTTGCCGATCTGCGTCTCCCACTCGAACCCGTCGAGGAGGGACACGAAGCTGGCCAAGTTGCCGATCGGCAGGCCGGCCTGGATCTGACGCGCCATCTTGATGGGCATGCCCACCTCGCCGGCGATGGTCTGGGCGATCTCCTCTGCCCGGGCTGACAGCGCTTCGTGCAGCCGCTCGAGCTCCTTCTTCCGGGCATCCGGCGTGGTCTGCGACCAGGTCACGAAGGCCCGTCGAGCCGCGGCCACGGCTCGATCCACATCGACCGGGGTGCCTTCGGGCACGTGACCCATGACCTGTTCGGTCGAGGCGTTCACCACGTCGATGGAGCCGCTGCCGGCGGAATCCACCCATGCTCCGTCGATGTAGATCTTCGAGTAGTCCTTCACGGCGCCCTCCCTATGGCTGGGCAGCGGTTGCCGCCGTCGAGACCTGGGACGTTAGTGCCGGCGGCCGGCTCCGGTCACCGCCCCCCACGGGCGGGCAGCCCCTAACGCAGCCCCAACTGGCGCACGTACTGGTAGTGCATCTCCCCCATGTGGGTCAGGTTGGCGGGCGGATTGCCTTTCAGCGTCCAGGCCTGGGCCCCGTCCGTGGTGAGGTCGAACCCGTGCCAGACGAGGACGCCCAGCCGCCTGGCCGGCGCCACCCGATAGACGGTCTCGGCAGCCAGCAGCATGGTCGATCCGCACGGCGGCTGGCCTCCCGCCTCACCGTGGTAACCCACCCCGCTGGTGGGCTTGTCGGTCGGGCGGAAGCCCACCTCACCGATCATCAACGGCAAGCCGAGGGCATGCACCCGGTCGACGTAGGAAGCGAAACGCGCATCCCGCTGAGCGTCCGTGTAGCGGTTGCGACAAGAGGGGTCGTCGTCACTGGCGAAGCCCCACACGTCGTACGCGTGCACCGAGAAGACCAGCCGGCTCGCCGGGTCCACCAGCTGTGGACCTGCCGTGAGGATGCCTGAGTCGGACGCCGGGCTCTCACCGATGCTCCACCAATCGGACGCGCCCTGTCCGGCCTGGGTGTCGTCGATCACGATGATGTTGTTGGCGCCCTGTGCCCGAATGGCGTTGATGACCGGCTGGTGCTGTCCCCG